>CAMBXJ010000055.1 GCA_945871455.1 Asaia bogorensis | reverse complement strand
TAACACGATTGAGGCAATTTTGGCGGGTTTCCTTGGCCTGATCCGGCGCGGCAAGCATGAGCGGGTCGGATTTCAACTCTACACCACGGCGGTGGCGGCGGCGCGGGATCCGTTCCTCTACCTCGATCTCGGGGCGCCGGATACGTTGGATGGCCGGTTCGATGTGATCGGTCTTTACACGTTCCTGCTCATCCAGCGCCTGAAGCGCGAACCGGACCCTGGCCCGGCCGTGGCGCAGGCCGTGTTCGACGCCATGTTCAGCGACATGGACATCAATCTGCGCGAACTGGGTGTCAGCGACATGTCCGTGGGCAAGCGGGTGCGCGCCATGTGGGAGGCGTTTCATGGTCGCGCCAATGCCTACACATTGGCGCTGGAGGACGCGGATCGCGGAGCGCTGGAAACAGCGTTGGCGCGCAATATCTGGCGTGGCATGCCGCCGCCCGACGGGGCCGCCGCCGGCATGGCGCGGGTGGCGCGGGCACAGATCGTCTGCCTCGATGGGCAACCGATCGCGCGTCTGATCGCGGGTGAGGTCCGCTTCCTGCCCGCCGCGGAGGCGGCGCGATGACCCCTGAACTGCACCGTTCCGTCCCTTTGGACCGCATCGGCCGCGACGGCCTCGATTTTCAGGTCCGGGCCAATCCGGCCGAGTGCGCGGCTCTTGCAGAACGGATGTTGCTGCCGTCGATCATCGCCCTGACCTGCGATTTCCACCTGACCCGGGAAAGCGATTCCGTGGTTGCCGCGCATGGACGCCTGACCGCCCGCGTGGTGCAGACCTGCGTGGTGTCGCTGGATGACTTCGAGGCGACCGTGGACGAAGGCTTCCGCATCCGCTTCGTGCCGTCCGGCGAGGAGGACGAGGACAATATAGACCCCGACGCGGTGGACGAGGTCCCCTATGAGGGGCGCGCGTTGGACCTGGGAGAGGCGGCGGCCGAACAACTGGGGCTGGCCCTGGACCCCTATCCTCGCAAATCCGACGCGACCCTGCCGGAGATTGGGGAAGAGACGGATCGCAACCCGTTTTCCGCCCTGAACGCGCTGCGCCGCCCGAACTGATCCACGTCAGCCCAACGTGCCTCAACGGGCGGCATCACCCACGTTAGTGACGCGCCGATGCCACGGGGGCGCCATTGTGGAACCGGGCGCTGGAAAATGCCGCCAGCGCGTCGGGCAGAGTGCCAGCCAGGATGGCGGGGGCCAGCGCCAGGGCATGCGCTCCGGCCAGGGTGACCCCGCTGTGGCATGTCGCGGCGAAAGCGCCGGGATAGCGCTCCGACTGCTCGTAGATCGGGAACCCGTCCGGCGACATCACCCTTAAGGCCGCCCACATGCGCACGATGTTGGCATCTTTCAGCGCGGGGAAGGTGGCCAGATTGCGGGCGGCGATCTTTTCCAGCACCGCGACCCGGGTGTGGATGTCGAAGCCGACATCTTCCTGGCTGTCGCCCAGCATGACGGTGCCTTCATCGGTTTGGCGGAGGACATGGGTGGCGTATTCGAGGAAGGGGCGCACCCGTTCGGTGACGATGATCTGGCCTTGCAGGGGCGATACCGGCATGTCGAGACCGACCATCGGCGCCAGGTCGCGGCTGCCCAGGCCCGCGGCGATGACCAGTTTGGGGGCGGTGAATTGTTCCGCGCCGCAGCGCACCGTGAAACTGTGCGGTGCGGGGTCGATGCGGTCGACTTTCCGCCCTGGCCGATAGGCGGCACCCTGGTCGCGCAAGGCTGTGTGCAGGGCCCGCAGGAGATGGAGCGGGCTTGCATGGCCGTCGATGGGACAGAACGACGCCCCGACAACGCGATCGCCCAGCCCCGGCACCATGGCACGGACCTCGGCGCGATCCAGAATGCGGGTGCCGATATCGCCGCTCTCGTTGTGCATGCGCCGGACGATGTCGGCGCGATTTTCCAGTTCCTGATCGCTGAGGCAGAACGCCATGCCGCCGTTCTGGTGCAATCCTACATCCAACCCGGTCATCTGGTGCATCCGGGACGCCAGGTCAGGCCACAGTTCGGCGGATTTGCGGGTCCAATGCGCATAGGGGGCCATGCCGGCGCCTTTGCTCTGCACCCAGACCAGGCCGAAATTGCCCCGCGCGGCGCGATAGGCGACGTCGCCCTCGTCCAGCAGCGCCACCGACGCCCCGCGGGCGGCGGCGCCCCAGGCGATGGCGCCGCCGACCAGGCCACCACCGATGACAATCAAATCGTATGCTTCGGGCATTGCGTGCATCCCCTGGGGCCGTCCGCCTGGCTTTGCCGCAAGCGCGCCCCGCCAGCCCGAACCATGCCGCAAGGCAACGGCTTTGGCGACCCGCACATACCATGAGGCTCGCCCATATTGTTGCCTACACATGCCATCGGATGTGGAGGCTGACATCCCGGAAATCGCCGGAATATCCGGTCGAGACAATCGGATGGGCCAACGCGGCCGGACGGCGAAAAACCGTCGCGTCCCGCAACCGATGCTCTGTATAGATTTGCCGGCATCGATTTGTCGGACCGCAATTCCGAAAGGACCCGAATGACCTCTGAGATCATCATGCTCGTCGGTATCGGCTTCTTCGCCCAACTCGTTGACGGGGCGTTGGGTATGGCATTTGGCCTGATTTCCACGACTGCCATGCTGTCGTTGGGCGTGCCGCCCGCGCAGGCCAGTGCCGCGGTGCATACGGCGGAGGTCGCGACCACCGCCGCGTCCGGGATTTCCCATATCCTGCACAAGAACGTCGAGTGGCGGCTGTTCTGGACCTTGGGGATCGCCGGCGTGATCGGCGGGGTGCTGGGGGCCTTCATCCTGTCCAATATCGACGGGGGGGCCATTCGCCCCTTCGTGTCCGCCTATCTGCTGATCTGCGGCCTGGTGATCCTGATGAAAGCGATCCGCCTGTCGCCCACCAACGAGGACGCGAAATCCACCTATGCCGCGCCGTTGGGCCTGGTCGGCGGGTTCCTCGATGCGATCGGTGGGGGAGGCTGGGGACCCCTGGTGACATCCACCCTGATCGGGTCGGGTCATGCACCGCGCCGGGTGATCGGGTCCGTCAACGCTGCCGAGTTTTTCATCACGGTGGCCGTGGCGAGCACGTTCTTCATCGAACTGGGCATCGCCCATGTGACGCATATCGGGGCGTTGATCGTCGGCGGCGTCCTCGCCGCGCCCTTCGGCGGCTATGTCGTGCGTTTTGTGCAGCCCCGGGCCTTGATGATCATCGTGGGCGTGCTGGTTTGCTGTCTGGCGGTGTTTCAGATCCTGCAGGGCCTGCGGTTCGTCTGACGGCTCATCTCCCCCACTTTTTACGCCATGCGGATTTCCAGGTCGGGGTGCTCGACTGCGTTGGGGCGGGGTGTCGAAGGCGTCTGGCGCGCGGGTCGTCATGCGACCGACGCCCCGCCCAGCGCCCCCCCCGCCGGGCGATCGCCGGCTACCCCTCGGCCGGCATGTTCGCCGCCACCGACGGGCGAACGTTGAACGTCGCGTGCCATGCGGTCAGATTCGGATGGCCGTTGCGCCAGCCCAGCGAGTCGAAGCGGAAATCAAGATAGCCCAGCGCGACGCCAAGGGCGATGTGGCCGATGGAGAAGGGGCTGGCGGCCAGAGCTTCGGCTTCAACCTCCAAAGTGTCCACGCAGGCACGCAGCTTGGCGCGCCAGAGCTCCTTGTGGGGTTCGCTCTGCCTTTCCGGCGGGCGAAACCCCTCGCCCAGCAGGGGCAGCGCGGCGTCCAGCATGCCCTGGCCCAAAGCATGGCGGCGGAGCGCGGTCAGACGCTCCGGCCAGGCGGTGGGGTACAGCTTCTTGCCGCTGTGCAGTGTGTCCAGATATTCGATGATCACCGGCGAATCGTAGACGGCGGTGCCGTCTTCCAGTTCCAGCGTCGGGATCTTGCCGACCGGATTGACCTTCATCAGATCCCAGTGCGGCGTGGTGCCGCCAGCGACGGTGCGAACCGTCCTGACGCGATCTTGCAGCCCCATCTCGTGGATCGCGATCATCACCTTGCGCACATAGGGGGATCGGGGCGACCAGTGCAGGGTCATCGGTCCGGGCATGGTTTGGGGGCCTTCCAGGGGGCGGCGGCGCGGGGTAATCTGGCGCCAGGGATGTGGAGGAAAATTCGCCATGAACTGGGTCGAAGTCAACGGGACGAGCCTGCGATACGAACTGACAGGCGAAGGCCCATCCACCTTGGTGCTGATCCACGAGATGGGCGGCACACTGGATAGCTGGGAACAGCCGCTGCTCGCGCTGAACAATTCCCGCCAGGTGTTGCGCTACGATACGCGCGGGGCAGGGCTGTCGGAGAAAATCAAAGGCGTCGTCACCTGGAACGACATGGCCGACGATCTGGCCGCCCTGCTGGACGCCGTCGGCATCAAGGGCCGCGTGTCATTGGCTGGCATCGCCGTGGGCGCCGCGATCGCGATGCATTTCGCGGTGCGCTATCCGGATCGCACCGCGGCCCTGGTCCTGCATGGGCCGGCGACGGGAACGACTCCGGACCGGCGCCAGGCCAGTCTGGACCGGGCCGCCGCGGTTGAAGCCGGCGGCATGCGCAGCGTCGTGGAAACGAGCCTCGCCGCGTCCTACCCGCCGGTGGTGCGTCACAACGCCGAGGTGTTCGCCGATTTCCGTGCCCGCTGGCTCGCCAACGACCCGGAAAGCTTCGCCGCGATCAACCGCATGCTGGCGGCCGAAGATATCACGCACGAACTGGCCAAGGTGGCCTGCCCCACGCTGGTGACTGCCGGGCGTCACGATTCGCTGCGTCCGACCTCGGCGATCGAGCCGATGTCGAAGCAAATTCCCGGCGCCACGTTCCTGGAACTGAATTCAGGGCACTTCGCCTCGATCCAGACCCCGGGGATCATGGCCCAGGCGGTGCATTATTTCCTGCACGCACTGGGTCAGTAGCCGAACCTTGGACAACCGACGGGGGCGTCCGGTTTCGGGCGCCCTATTGGGCTGTGGTGGTGGGCATAATTCGCGCGCCGGTTCGCGCCTGTTATCGGACTTGACCGCCCCTGTCTTCGCCAGATGCGCATCGGGATCGATTTCAAGCGATATCAGCGGTTCTGGGCCGATATCGCCGAGCCGCCACGCACCCCCTTGTATTGAGTTCCGGGTGGGACAATATCCTTAAGGCAGGTGGTGAACAACAACACCGACCCGCGCCGCGCTAATCGCGCGACCCAACAGAAATCGTCTTTGTGAATGACTGATTGCAAGTATGGATGGGACTGTCCATCCACCGCCTTGCCGTTTTGTCTGTCATCCGAGACTCTTTTATCAAATCATTCAGCGAAAGGCCTCGATATGTATCGCGGTACAACGATGACGCTTGCCCTCCTCGGTCTCGGGGTCGCATTGGCCGGTTGCGGTTACAGCACAGGCGACCGCGCCGCTTCAGGCGGATTGCTCGGCGCCGGAACCGGTGCGGCGATCGGGGCCGTGACCGGTGGCAGCCCTTTGACCGGTGCCTTGATCGGTGGTGCCGTCGGCGCGGTCGGCGGTGCGGTGACCAGCCCGAACGACGTCAATATCGGGCGCCCCGCCTGGCGTTGATCCTCGGCTAGGATCTTCTTGCAACCGACACAAGGAACGCATCTATGAAAAAGACTCTGATGATCGCGCTTGGTATGCTGGCCCTGGTGGGCGCCGCGGTGACCCTGTCCGCCTGCAACACGACCGCGGGAGCCGGCCAGGACATGACGGCCGCCGGCAACGCCGTGACCGAAAGTGCGAAGAAGCATACGCCGTAATGCTTGCACCTTCATAGCAGGCGACGTTTCCGAGCACAGGAAAGAGCATCAAGATGGACAAAGATCGAATCATTGGCGCCGGCAAGCAGATTGTCGGTTCTGTCAAGGAAGTCGTCGGCAAGGTCGTCGGCGATGCCAAGTTGCAGGCCGACGGTAAGGCCAAGAAAGTCGAAGGGAAGCTGCAGAACGCGGTCGGCAGCGTCAAGGATGCCGTGAAGTAGCGGTAACACAGGGGTCGTGCTCACAAACTCGCTGATCGCCATGATGGTTTCCGGCTGAGTATGAGTGTTGGCCGGCCGGCACGGTGACAAGACGACGTTGCGGTTCCGATCAATCCGACCACTCCGCGGGCTTTGTCTGAACCGCTGCCGATATGTGCTCGATCGGCCGGTCACCGAAATAATACGGTCAGCGATCGACCCGGGCGCGACCCGCGCCGGCCCGCATCCGACAAGTATCGGAAAGTCAGAAGGTTCCCTAGGTGTCTGTCCGGAAACATAGTGTGCCTTTTCAGTGGACTACCATGAGGCGGCTGGCAGGCGCGGCCCCGAAAGCGATGCGGGGCCATCGATGAGGCGCTGCAACGCACCAGACGCCCATGGTAGTCCACTGAAAAGGTGCATTATGTTTCCGGACAGACACTTAGGTCGCTTTGGTCGGAACATGCGTTTCAGGCCCCGTGGGGCGCGACCGACAGGCCATAGCGCGTGATGGCATAGAGCGGGTCGCCATAGACGGCGTCTCTGCCGGCCGTTTCGACAAACCGCTGCTCATAGGCCTCGGCCAGCGCCAGTTCGAAGTCGGGAAAGACGCCCGCGGTGCCCATGTCCTTCTGCACCCGTTCGAACAGCGGCCGCGGCGGCATCGGATCGGCCGGATTGATGGCCAGGACGCGCAACAAAGCCGGCCCATAGGTCAGGAACGCGCGCTTGCGGTCCACAGCTTCCGGGCCGGGTACACTGGTGCTGACCGCGCTGGCGGCGGGCGCTGCGGTCTGGCGCGCGATGTCACGCTCCTCCTGGACCTTGAAACCCTCGCTCAGGAATTCGACGCCAAGTTTGCGTTTGATGGCCATTTTGGTGCCTCGTGGTGGAGGATTGGGGGCCGGACCGCCGGCTGCGTCAAGCCCGCCGGCGGGTCTTCTTTGCCGGCGCCGAACGTTCGAGGAGGGGGGCGAGGAAATGTCCGGTGTGGCTGGCGGGGGTTGCGGCGATGTCTTCGGGCGTGCCCTCGGCCACGATGCGCCCGCCGCCGTCGCCGCCCTCCGGGCCGAGATCGAGGATCCAGTCGGCGGTCTTGATGACCTCCAGGTTGTGTTCGATCACGACCACGGTGTTGCCCTGGTCGACCAGCGCGTGCAGGACTTCCAGCAGTTTGCGCACATCCTCGAAATGCAGGCCGGTTGTCGGCTCGTCCAGGATATACAGGGTGCGCCCCGTGGCGCGTCGGGCCAGTTCCTTCGACAGCTTGATGCGTTGCGCCTCCCCGCCGGACAAAGTGGTGGCCTGCTGGCCCAGCGCGATATAGCCCAGCCCGACCTGCTGGAGGATTTTCAGCCGGTCATGGATGCGGGTCTGGGCGCTGAAATACGGCACGGCCTCGTCCACCGAGAGTTCCAGGACCTCGGCGATCGACTTGTCGCGGAACTTGATTTCCAGCGTTTCGCGGTTGTAGCGCTTGCCCTTGCAGGTGTCGCACGTCACGTAGACGTCGGGCAGGAAGTGCATCTCGATCTTGAGCAGGCCGTCGCCCTGGCACGCCTCGCACCGCCCGCCCTTCACGTTGAAGCTGAACCGGCCGGGTTTGTAGCCGCGGGCGCGACTCTCCGGCAGTTCGGCGAACCAGTCGCGGATGGGCGCGAACAGGTCAGTATAGGTGGCGGGGTTGGACCGTGGGGTGCGCCCGATCGGGGACTGATCGATGTCGATGATCTTGTCCAGCAGGTCGATGCCGTCGATCCGGTCATGCGCTGTGGGCACCTCGCCGGAGCCCATCAGGCGGCGCGCGGCGGCCTTGTAGAGGGTGTCGATCACCAAAGTGGACTTGCCGCCGCCGGACACGCCGGTGACGCATGTGAAGGTGCCCAGGGGAAACCCGGCATCGATGCCCTTCAGGTTGTTGCCGCAGGCGCCGATCACCCGGACGATCCGGTCCTTCTGCACCGGACGGCGCATCACCGGCACCTCGATCCGCTTGCGGCCGGACAGGTAGTCCCCGGTCAGCGATTTCGGATTGGCCGAGACCTCCGGCGGTGTGCCTTCCGCGATCACCCGCCCGCCATTGACGCCGGCGGCGGGGCCCATGTCGATCAGGTGGTCGGCGGCGCGGATCGCGTCCTCGTCATGCTCCACCACCAGCACCGTGTTGCCCAGGTCGCGCAGGCGGCGCAAGGTGACCAGCAGACGTTCGTTGTCGCGCTGGTGCAGACCGATCGAGGGTTCGTCCAGCACATACAGCACGCCCGTCAGGCCGGAGCCGATCTGGCTGGCGAGGCGGATGCGCTGCGACTCCCCGCCCGACAGCGTGGCGGACCCGCGCGACAGGGTCAGGTAGTCCAGGCCGACATCGACCAGGAACTGCAAGCGGTCCACGATCTCCCGCAGGATGCGGCGGGCGATTTCCTGGCGCTGCGGCGTCAGTTGCGGGAGCACGGTCTGGAACCAGCCAAGCGCGGCGCGGATCGACAGGTCGGCGGCTTCCGCGACGTTCTTGCCGGCGACGCGCACCGACAGAGCCTGTGGTTTCAAACGGGCGCCGGCGCAGACCGCGCAGGGTTTTTCGGCCTGGTAGCGGGTCATTTCCTCCCGCACCCACGCGCTGTCGGTTTCCTGCCAGCGGCGTTGCAGGTTGCGCAGCACGCCCTCGAATGGCTTGGTCACCGAGTAAGCGCGCACGCCGTCCTTGTAGGTGAACTCGACCGGTTCATCGCCGGTGCCGGTCAGGATGGCATCGCGGACGGCGGCGGGGATGTCCTGCCACGGCGTGCGGGTGGTGATCTTGTAGTGACGCGCCAGGCTTTGCAGGGTTTGGTCGTAATAGGGGCTTTGCGCGCCGGTCCAGGGCGCGATGGCGCCGTCGGCGATGCTGCGGCGCTCATCCGGCACGACCATGCGGGGGTCGAAAAACGTCTCCACGCCAAGACCGTCGCAGGCCGGGCAGGCGCCATGCGGAGAATTGAAGCTGAACAGGCGCGGCTCGATTTCCTCGATGGTGAAGCCGCTGACCGGGCAGGCGAAGCGCGACGAAAACACCGTGCGTTCCTGGGTGTCGGCATTTTCGGCGTAGACGATGCCGTCGGACAGGGCGAGCGCGCCCTCGAAACTGTCGGCGAGGCGCGGGCCGATGCCTTCGCGGACCACGATCCGGTCCACCACGGCCTCGATCTCGTGCTTGGTCTTACGATTCAACGACGGGACCTCGCCGATTTCATACAGCGTCCCGTCAACCTTCACGCGGGTGAACCCGCGGCGTTGCAGGTCGGCCAGTTCCTTGCGGTATTCGCCCTTGCGATCGCGCACGACCGGGGCAAGCAACAGCAGGCGGGTGCCATCCGGCATGGCCAGCACGCGATCGACCATCTGGGAGACCATCTGCGCCTCGATCGGCAGACCGGTGGTGGGGGAATAGGGCACGCCGACCCGCGCCCATAGCAGACGCATGTAGTCGGCGATCTCGGTGACGGTGCCGACGGTGGAACGGGGGTTCTTCGAGGTGGTCTTCTGTTCGATGGAAATCGCGGGGGACAGACCCTCGATCGAATCGACGTCGGGCTTTCCCATCAGTTCCAGGAACTGACGTGCATACGCGGACAGCGACTCGACATAGCGGCGTTGGCCCTCGGCATAGATGGTGTCGAAGGCCAGGGAGGATTTGCCAGAGCCGGATAGGCCGGTGATGACGGTGATTTTGTCGCGCGGGATCTCCACATCCACGTTCTTGAGGTTGTGTTCACGCGCGCCGCGTACGTGGATGGAGGAGCCGGAGATCGAAGAACCGGGCATGGTTTCGGTTGTCCCTTTTGGGAGATCGTGTATGTTCTATGGATGTTCCCGGATGGTATGCCATTTCCGGGCTGATGTTGGAAGGATTTTAACCTATGTGGCCCCAGAAGGAGCCATGAGGTAGGGTCCAAATTTCAGGGTGAAGGATTCGTGCGATGGCCGGCAGCGTCAACAAGGTGATTCTGGTGGGGAACCTGGGCAAGGACCCGGAGGTTCGTAACACGCAGGACGGCACCAAGATCGTCAATCTGACATTGGCGACCAGCGAGACATGGAATGATCGCGCCTCGGGGGAGCGGAAGGAACGCACCGAGTGGCACCGGGTGGTCATCTTCAACGACCGGGTCGCCGAAGTCGCCGAACGGTTCTTGAAGAAGGGCGCGAAAATATACGTGGAAGGCTCGCTGCAGACCCGCAAATGGACCGATCAGTCGGGCCAGGAACGGTACACGACGGAAGTCATGATCGGCCGGTTCAACGGGCAATTGACCATGCTGGATACCCGTTCCGGCGGCGGCGGAGAATCAGGCAGCTACGGCGGCGGGTCGGAAATGGGCGGCGGCGGCTATGGCGGCGGTGGCGCGCCATCAGGTCCGTCGGGTGGTGGCGCACGGGAACGCGCGCCGGCGGCTGCCCGGTCCGGTGGTGGCGGGGCGCGGTCCGGGGGACCGTCCTGGGATGCGCCGAAGGGTGGGGATCTGGACGACGAAATTCCGTTCTGAGGTCGGGCACTCAACGGAATGATCACGCTGCGCTGAACCTAACGGCGCGCACGGTCAGAGGGCAGAACGACGACCCGGAGCGGTCTGCGGTTTCGAGGCGGGGTTGAGTTGCGGTGATCGACGGCTGGCCGGCGGTAGCCGACCGGTCCGCGATTCCGCAATCGCACCAATGCCCAGGTTTCAAACTCTTTCCAATGCCCCCGCCGCTCGACGTGAACATTGCATGCGCATCGTCCGCCGGAGCGCCGCACGCGCGGAGCCGGGAAACTGACGCGCTATCAAGACGATCTGAGCAGGCATACGTAGTCGTCGCCACGGATGCGGCCCAAGCCCGAAAGACCGTTTCCGCCCCCCGACCAGGATGAGCCTGGCGGGCTGTGCGCACGCGGGCTGGCGCGTTACCTGCCCGCGTGCCGACGGTCAGAACGTATCGTCGTCGTTGCCGCTATCAAATCCACCACCGGCGCTGCCACCGTCGCCGAAGGACTGGCCCCCGGCCGGCTGATCCCAACCGCCGCTATTCGCGAAGTCTTGGCCGCCGGCCGCGGCACCCGAATCCCAGCCCCCCTGATCGACCGCACCGGCCGGCGATGTCCACGGGCTTGCCGCGGACGAAGCGGCACTGGATCCGCCCGAGAACATGCCCATCAAAGCGTTGCCCACCACCATGCCGCCCGCGACACCAACGGCCGTGGTCAACGCGGTCGCCAGAAAGCCCGACCCACCGCCGCCGCGCTGGAACATGCCCTGCTGGTAGCCGGGCGGATACTGCGGCTGCGGCGGCGGCTGATTGTAGGGAGATTGCGGCCCGCCCCGGCCGCCCCAGGCCCCCCCGGGACCGCCCATCGGGGGCTGTTGTTGTTGTTGGCGGTTGCCGCCAAACAGGTTGCCGAAGAATCCGCCGCCGCCTTGGGGGCGTTGTGATGCCTCGTATTGCGCCTGCTGAGCGGCGCCCTGGGCCTGCTGGACTTCCCACTCCAGGCGCCGGATGCGGTTCTGTGCCTCGACCAGCGCGTGCTCCTGCACGAAAGCAAGCTGGGTGATCCGGTAGCGCGCCCCCGGATATTTCGCCAATTGCTGCGCGATCAGGTCGTCGGCCTCTCGATCGACCGGCGGCATCTTGGTCTGCGTCGCCGGCACTGATCCGCCGTAACCACCCTGAGTTTGCCCCGGTGTCTGCCCCTGGGTCTGCGCTTGCGGTTGACCGCCGACGCGGGCGATGAACTGGTTGATAATGTCGCGTTCTTCGTTCGTCATTGGGTCCCCCTTCGGGTCCTTTCCGTGCATGACTGGATCGCCACGGATGTGTGATGCCCGACCCGCGGCGTCAATGCCAGTACGGTCGATGTTGTCGGCATGGAAGCGCCCAAAGGGACGCACCCCAAGGGACGATCAAGACGCGGGCGACCAAACGAGGCGACCAGCGGGTATGGTCCGGGCGCGGAGAGAGACACCGTCAACGATCCGGCATCGTGTGGGTGACCGCGGTCGACGCACCCATCGCCTGTGCGCCCATCGTCCATGGGGCTCCATCAGTGTCGGAATGGCCCAAGGCGTCGGTCCTCGATCACCGGGCACCGATCCATCACCACCGCGATGCCGGATGCGCGTGCGCGTTCCGCCGCGGCCAGATCGATGACCCCCAGTTGCATCCAGATCGTGCGCGCGCCCAGGCGGATGGCATCGTCCACCAGCGGTCCGACATGGCTGCTGTTGCGGAACACGTCTACCATATCAAGCCTCCCCGCGTCCGCCAGTCGCGCAACCACGGTTCGCCCATGGATGGTCTGACCGGCCAGTCCCGGATTGACCGGGACCACGTCGTAGCCGTGGTCGAGGAGAAAGCGCATGACCTCGTGCGAGGCGCGCCACGGCTTGGCTGACGCGCCGACCAACGCGATACGACGGGTGGTCGTCATGATCGCATGAATGGTCTCATCGGTCAGACCATCGATTGCCAATCGGGCAATTGGCAATCGGGCGATCGGCAATGGGGCGATCGGCAATCGGGCATTGTTCATGCGGTCACCTTGCCCCGAATCGTCGGTCTCGGACAAGGCGACCCGCGCCGGATCCGGTTGATGAAATTATTGCAACATGAACCGCACGGGGCCAGTGCACGTAGACCGTGCGAGCTTGGTTCCATGCTCCGACATCCTCTCGGCATCGATCCTGCCACGCCTTCGCGCATTCTGGACTGGACCGAACCATGCAGGCCCGTATCGCCGCCCGTTGGGCGCTTGCCCTGATCTACCTCGCCGCGGGCGTGTTGCATCTCGCGCTACCGGACATGTTCCTGGCGATCATGCCGGATTGGGTGCCGTATCCGCGTCCCGTGGTCCTGGGCACCGGGGTTGCGGAAATCGCCGGCGCGATCGGGCTGCTGACCGGCCGGTGGGACGGGCGCTGGCGGCGAGCGGCGGGGATCGGACTGGCCCTGTATGCGGTGTGCGTCGTGCCGGCCAACATCAAGCACGCCATCGACGGGCTACCCGCCGGCGCGATCCAGTTGGGCTGGTGGTATCATGGCCCGCGCCTGGCTCTGCAACCGGTGCAGGTATGGTGGGCGCTGTTCGTGGGAGAGGTCGTCGACTGGCCCCGCGCGCGACGGTTCGGACATCCCCGGGCGGGAAGCCCGGGTGAAGCGCCGTCCGTGCCCGGAGGGCCTCAGATCACGCCGTCCGCCTTCAAGGCCGCCATCTCGGCTTCGGTCTTGCCCAGCAGACCACAGTAGATTTCCTGATTGTGCTGGCCCAGGGGCGGGCCGGCATGAGCGATTCGCCCGGGCGTCCCTCGCATTTTCGGCACCACGCCCGGCATGGTGATCGGTCCTTCCTGATCGTCCTGGATCACCGCGATATTCTCCCGCGCGGCGTAATGCGGGTCGTTCGCGATATCGGCGGCGGTGTAGATGCCACCGAACGGGACATTGGCCTTGGCAAGCCGAGCCTCGATGTCGTCGAAATCGTGTTCGGCGATCCAGTCGGCGAGCAATTGCTCCAGCTCGTCCGCACGCGCGATCCGTTCGCGGCTTTTCGCGTAACGCGGGTCGGTGGCCAGGGGCGCCATGTCGATCGCCTCGGC
>CAMBXJ010000054.1 GCA_945871455.1 Asaia bogorensis | reverse complement strand
CCACGCGCCGTAAGGAAGGCGGTTGCGACCGGTCGGGACGATCCGGATTGGGCCGACCCACCACTAGGAAGTGGCGCCAGACCGCGGACCCGAGTGGAGAAAATTCCTAGGGTCGCCGGGGCGACAGATTTAAACCGGACAGCCGTGGGCCTGAACCGGTAACCTGCGCTTCAACGCCAGGCGGCGGGTTGCCGGACTTGATCCCCCCAGTCGGTCCCCTGCCGTTGAAGGCCCGCAATGACGACGGGGCCGAGGGGGGCGGCGCACCGCTCACTGTTTTGGCCTGATGGTGTTATCGACACGATGCCGGCCCATAAAGCCTGCCGATGGAAAGATCCGCTCTTTGGTCAGCACGGTCGGACCGAAGATGCGACGGTTGCTCCGGCAACAAACGCCCTTCCATGCTGGCTGGTTACGCCTCGGAACGGCCTGCGCCACGGACCGCCGAGCGGGGTGATAACAGGTGGCAGACGTGCGAATGGCCATTGGATGATTTGTTCCTTGACGCGGTCCGGGGAAACCGGGATTTTCGCCGCGAAAGGAGTATTTTCCCAATGTCGGAGGCAATGTCGATACGACAATACGGCCATGCAACAATCCGCCGGCGGCAACGCATCACGCGATGTCGCCTCGAAACCGGACGATGAATTAGTTGGTTAGGCTGCCGCTTTCCAACAAGGCCGAGCAGACCATGCGTGCCGATTTGTACCCATCCAATCATTGCATCCTCGTCCCGCTGAATCGCAGCCGTATTGAGCCGAAAACACCGGCCGAGACAATCCGATCCGACATCGGCTCGACCAAGGTCGCATACCCATGCCGGCCAGGGCGCGTTCGTCAGGACCGATTGTCCCCGGACGGACGATTTAATTCATGCCGTAAGGAGCGGACATTTTGGTTCGTGAAATAGAACGACTCATCCAACTGGATGAGCAGGAAACCGCTCGTCAGCGGGACCGTGTCGCGTCTCTCGCTCTGGCCGCCGCGGTGATCGAGGCGCTGCCGGATGCCCTGGTCGTAATCGATGAAACCGGCGCTATCGTCATGGTAAACGAACGGGCGGAATTTCTGTTCGGTTACCCTCGGTTGGAGCTGTTGGGACGTCAGGTGGAAATGCTGCTGCCGCCAAACCTGCGGAGCCTGCACGCCCAAAATCGTCAAGACTACAACAAATACACACTCAGCGCCCACGCGCGCTCTATGGGGCTTGGGGCGCAGCTTAGCGCCGTCCGCAGCGACGGTCACGTCTTTCCGGTCGATATCATGCTGGCGCGTATGGTGGTGCCGAAGGGCATCTACAGCCTGGCGCTGTTGCGGCATACGCCACGTGCGTCGCACCCTCAGGTCAGAATCGAATGCAATATCGAGGCGAACACCCAAGATGACTCGTTTTATGCCTGAAGGTGAAGAGTTCTCCAGTTGGCTCGAGTCGCGCCGCCTGATCATTTCGCAACTCTCGGCCATGGAGGCGTCGATCCGGGACCTCGGTGTTCGGATCGACAAGTACAACGACACATCCCGGGAACGGGCCAATGAACTGTCCCGCGAATCCCAGGACGGCATGTCCGACCTCCGGCTGCGGGTCGCGATGCTGGAACTGCGGGCGAAGCTCTGGGGCGCGGGGCTGGGTGTCCTCAGTGGCGCCACGGCAACCGCCGTGACGCAACTGGTCATGAACAGCTTCCGCCACTAGAACGGTTTCACGCTGACTGGAAACAGCAAGCTGCTTTGTTCCTTTGTTTGATCGGATGATTCACACGTTGTTTCGAGCCGATCATCGTGATCATGCTCCAGGGCGACGCGCGGGAATAAATGCCGCACCTGAAGTGGAGCCTGTGTCTCTCCATGTCATGGCGGGCGAAGGTCAGCCATCCACGTCTTGCAGCGTTGATCCCGGCAAAATCGTGGATGGTCGGCCTGCGCCAAGCATGACAGGGTTTGCGGCCCACGCGCCAAACAGACCAGTCACTGTTGCGCGTCGCCTAGGTATCTGTCCGGCAACATAATGCACCTATTCAGAGCGTTACGATGGGCGTCTGGTGCGTTGCGACCCCTCATCGATGGCCCGCATCGCTTTCGGGGTCGCGCCTGCCAGCCGCCTCATGGTAGCCCTCTGAAAAGGCACACTATGTTTCCGGACAGACACTAACCGCTCGGCATGCCAGAGTATGTCGCGCGGGCACGCCGGGCGGAGCGCGGCCCGCGGCCTGCCCCACGGCGACATCCGTCGAAGCGTGTCCGACCGGCCCATCCGGCCATCGCTTTTGGCGATAACGGCCATCCAATCAAACCATGGCCGGGTGCCTGCCGGTTCGGCGTAACCTCCCGGTTCGTCCGCATGAAGCGGTCTGATGCGTCATCAGGATCTTGTCGGAGCAATCGTCATGCCCATGGCTGGTTCAATTGCAGCGCGCGCGGAAGCTTTTTGCCGAAGCTTTGACCTTCGGGTGCCGATCTTGCTCGCCCCCATGGCAGGGGCCTGCCCACCATCGCTGTCCATCGCCGTGTCCCGATCCGGCGGCCTGGGAGCGTGCGGCGCGTTGCTTATGCAGCCCGCCGCGATCAAGGCCTGGGCCGCGGACGTCAGGGCCGCCAGCAACGGGGCCTTCCAAGTCAATCTGTGGATCCCCGATCCGCCACCGGTTCGCGACCCGGCGCGGGAAGCCGCGATGCGGACCTTCCTGGGCACCTGGGGCCCGGAAGTCCCGTCTGACGCGGCGGACGCCATCCCTCCCGATTTCGCGGCGCAATGCGAAGCCATGCTCGATATCGGACCGCCCGTCATTTCTTCGATCATGGGGCTGTATCCGCCGGACTTCGTGGCTCGGATGAAGGCGCGCGGCACCAAATGGTTCGCGACCGTGACCACCGTCGCGGAAGCCCGACGGGCCGAGGCGGCGGGTGCGGACGCGATCGTCGCGCAGGGAATGGAGGCTGGCGGCCATCGTGGCGCGTTCGATCCTGCCCGAGCGGAATCTGGGATGGCCGGTCTGTTCTCCCTGCTGCCGGCCGTCGTCGACGCGGTTTCCGTGCCGGTGGTCGCCACGGGCGGCATCGCGGATGCAAGGGGTGTGGCGGCGGCCATGGTCCTGGGCGCGTCCGCGGTGCAGGTCGGCACCGGATTTCTCCGCAGCCCGGAGGCCGGGCTGCCATCCGCCTGGGCCGAGGCGATCGGCCGATCGGCGCCGGATCGCACGATGGTAACACGGGCATTCTCGGGGAGACCAGGTCGATCCGTGGCGACCGGCTATGCGCGGGCCATGGCCGAACCGGCTGCACCGAACCCGGCACCCTATCCGGTCCAGCGCGGCCTGACGCAAGCCATGCGCGACGCCGGTGTAAAATCCGGCGATCTCGACCGGATGCAGGCATGGGCCGGGCAATCGGCCAGCCTGGCACGCACCGATGCGGCGGGCGACATTGTCCGCGACCTGTGGGATGGGGCGCTGGCACTGCTTGGATAGCGCCTGGACCCGCCGGTTCCGTTAGAGTGATAGCGCTCGGCCATTGGGTGGCGACGGATCGTCGGACCACGTCGGACGCTGGATGGTCGTCGCGAGCGGTCGGTCAGGTCCAAACGATTATTCGGCCGTTGCGTCACGGGATCGGCGACGGCGCAACATGCCGACCAGACCGAGGCCACCGCCCAGCAAGGCCAGTGTCGTCGGCTCGGGCACCCCGGTGGGAGCCGGCGGTTCCGGATCGCCACCGCCGGTCGTCTCGGGGGTCACGAACAGATAACCACCCGTGTAGACCACGCTGAACCCGCCGGTTCCGCTGGAGAATACGCGCCCGGCCCCGTCATCGGTATGATACACGCCCGGACCGACGATCGGGTTGCTCGACCCCCAGTAAAATCCGGCGATCGAGTTGACCGGCTCGAACCCGCTGGCCTGCGGCAGGCTGCCGAAACTGTAGGCGTAACCGCCGCCCGCTGCGAGCACCCCGATCGAGGTTGGCACGAAACCGTTCAGACTGCCGATGATGTTGCTGCTCGCGGTATCGCCGAACGACGTCAACAGGAAGGGGGATTTCACCTGTATGCTGTTGTCGGGGTAGAGCGTGCCCAGCGCATCGAAGGTAAACGTGTAGTAATAGCTCGTCGCGGCCGGCGCCTGCGTCGCCCAGATCACACCGCCGCCCAATGCCAGGGTCGCGGCAAGCCGGATCAGAATACGCCGTACAGTTTCCATTGTGCTTCTCCCTTGAACGATCCATCGCCCGCGCTGCCATGAATGCCGCCGTCCCTGGTGGTCCGCTTGCCGGAAGGCTTGCCTTTTCAGGGAGAATCCCTGGATTATTCCTGTAGACGCGGGCGTCCGCCCCGGGCGACCGGCGAATTATGAGGGTTCGATGCGGTTTCGCTTCGGCGATCACGGTCTGGATATGGCGCGCCGCGAACTGCACCGTGCCGGGACACCGGTCGCGCTGGAGCCTCAGGTGTTCGACCTTCTGGTGCATCTGCTGCGCAACCGGGACCGGGTCGTCAGCAAGGACGACATGATCCAGCATGTATGGGCGGGACGCATCGTGTCGGACGCCACGATCGACAGCCGGGTCAAGGCGGTGCGCAGGGCGGTCGGTGACGACGGAACGGCGCAACGCGTTATCCGCACCATCCCCCGCAAGGGCGTGCGGTTCGTCGCCGACGCTCACGTGGATGGGGAACCGGAACGCCCGGCCGGCCCCGGCCCGTTATCCACACCAGACCCGATCCCGGACCCCGCCATTGCCAGGCCCGTGCCGGCCCTGCGAGGCCGACCCTCCATCGCCGTCCTCGCCTTCGACACCCCATCCCCTGATCGCGCGGACGAAGCGTTTGCCGACGGTGTGGCCGAGGACATCATCACCGTCTTGAGTCGCAGCAGAAATCTGCTGGTCATCGCGCGGAACTCGAGCTTTACCTATAAAGGCCGAGCGGTGGACGTGAAGGAGGTCGGGCAGGCGCTGGGGGTGCGGTATGTGCTGGCGGGGAGCGTGCGCCGCGGCGGGGACCGGGTCCGGGTCAGCGCCCAGTTGATCGAGGCGGGGTCCGGCGTTCACCTGTGGGCCGAACGGTACGATCGTCCCATGGTCGATTCGTTCGCGGTGCAGGACGACATCGCCGAAGCGGTGGCGCGCACCATTCTGCCGACCGTCGCGGTCGCGGAACGCCAACGGGCCATGTCCCGATCCCCCGCCAGTCTGGACGCGTGGGAAGCATATCAAAGCGCGCTGGGCCACTGGGCGGCGATGGACGGCGTGGCTGCCCAGGAATCGCTGCGGCGGGCCATGGCGCTCGATCCGAAATTCGCCCCGCCTCATATCGTGCTCGCGGATGTCATCATCTCCGCGGGCCATCGCGGGGCGCGGCCGTTGGATGAAGCCCTGAACAGCGCCGAGAACGCGACCCGGACCGCGATCGCGCTGGACCCCTCGGCGCCGGATGGCCGAGCGATGCTCTCCCGGATCTGCCTCATGCGCGGAGATCTGACCGCCGCCCTGCGCCACGCCGACGATGCCATCGCGCTCAGTCCCAGCAACCCGGCTGCCCAACTGGAGCGCGGGCATGTGCTGGTATTCCTGAACCGGCACGCCGAAGCGCGCTCGACGCTGGAGACGGCGTTGCGGCTCAACCCCATGGACCCGACGATCCGGATCGCGGACATGCTGATCGGGACGAGCCTTTATCTCGCCGGGGATTACGCGGCGGCGGTGACACATCTGCGACCGCTGGTGTTGAAATTCCCCCGCTACAGCGCCGCCAACCGCTGGCTCCTCCTCGCCCTCGGCCAGTTGGGGGAACAGCGGGAAGCGCGGGCGATCATGGAACGCCTGGAAGACATCGCGCCGAACATGCTGTCCCGGGTCGCCGCGGCTCGGCCGGCCTGGTGCCGGCAGGAGGATCACGACCATATCCTGGACGGTCTGCGCAAGGCCGGCTGGCGCGGGTAACCGCGGCGGGTCGTCGGCGACAATCAGACCGGCGGGGCTTTTGACAGACCCGCGCCCCTGGCGATAACTGCGCTCAACCGCGAACCAGGAGACCCATATGGCCACCCCGCCGCCCATCAAGACGATCGGATTCATCGGCCTCGGCGTGATGGGAGAGCCGATGTGCGGCCACCTCGCTCGCCGCTCCGGCAAGACGGTGCTGGCCTATGATCTCCGCAATGAGCCACTGGCCCGCCTGGCCGAATCCGGCGTGAAGGGCGCGACGCCGGAACAACTGGCGCGCGACTGCGAGGTGATTTTGATGTCGCTGCCCGACGGCAAGGCGATGCAGGCGGTGGTTGCGATGCTGGAACCGCATCTGCGGCCCGGCCAGTGCATCGTCGATACCTCCACGTCTTCGGTAGCCGTAACGCGGGACATCGGCGCCCGGCTGGAAGCCAAGGGGATTCTGTTCGCCGACGCGCCGGTCGCCCGCACGCGGGAAGCCGCGGCAAAGGGCGAGCTGTCGATCATGGTCGGTGCCTCGCCGTCCACCTTCGAGCATGTGCGTGAAATCCTGGAGACGATGGGCACGGATGTGAGCCATTGCGGGCCGGTCGGCTGCGGGCAGGTGGTCAAGATCCTCAACAACATGCTGGTGTTCGAGAACTGCCATGCTTTGGCCGAGGCAATCGCCATCGGCCGGCGCAACGGCGTGCCGGCCGATCTGCTGCTGCCGATCATGGCCAAGGGCAGCGGCGACAGCTTCATCCTGCGCAATCACGGCATGAAGGCGATGGTGCCGGGAGAATTTCCCGAGCGTGCGTTTTCGGTCCGCTACTCCATGAAGGACTTGTCCTACGCGCTGGAAATGGCCGACGAAGCCGGTCTGAAGGTGGAAGGCGCGCGCCTGGCGATGGAGCGTCTGAAAGCGTCGGAGGCCGCCGGCGACGGCGACCGGTATCATCCCGTGGTGCTGAAGGTGATCGATCCCCAATGACCAGCTTTCCCAATGCCGCCATTTGGCGGGACGCGTGCGTGGCCGATGCCACCCTGGCTGCCTGGGCCGGACCGTGGTCGGTCTGCTTCGCGGTCGACAGCGACAAGAGCCGGACCGTGTTCAACATCACGGACGGCCGGGTCACAACCGTCGACGAAACGCCCGCCTTTACCCTGTCGGCCCCCGACGCGGTCTGGGCGAAATACCTGGAACCGATCCCACCCCGGCACCACCAGGGCATTTTCGCCATGGTCTACCGCGTGCCGGAGTTCCGCATCGACGGCGACCAACTGACCTTCATGCAGCACGCCCATGTGGCCCGCCGGGTGCTTGAAATCGGCAAGTGGCTGGCCCTGGGGAACGCGTCGCCCGTTCCGGTGACCTTGAATCCGCGTGGCGGCAAGCGGGCGGTGCCGAAGGTCCAGGGTGGGTATGTGCCGGTGACGGTCGGTGGCATCACCTATCAGGTCTACTACGAAACCGCCGGGTCCGGGCGCGACGTGCTGTGCATGCACACCGCCGGTGCCGACGGTCGGCAGTTCCATGGGCTGATGGCCGATCCCGAGGTCACGGCGAACCACCGCCTGATTTCCTTCGACCTGCCCTTCCACGGCAAGTCGCCGCCGCCAGAGGGCGCCATTCCCGGTTCCTGGCGGTTGAACACCGATCTGTATGTCGACCTGATCATGGGCTTCGTCGCCGCCGCCGGCCTCGACAAGCCGGTCGCGTTGGGGGCGTCGATGTCCGGGGAGATTTGCCTGGAACTGGCGTATCGCCATCCGGAGGCGTTCTCTGGCATCGTCGCCTGCGAGGCCTGCGATAAGATCGAGCGGCGGCAGACCGCCTGGGCGTCGCATCCGCGGGTGAACCAGGCGTTCTTCGTGCCGGAATGGATCCGCGCCCTGAGCGCGCCGCAAAGCCCCGCCGAGTATGCCGAACAGGTGGACTGGCATTACAGCCAGGGCGGGCCGGCGGTGTTCTTCGGCGATATCGCGTTCTACTCGGGTGACTGGGATGCGCGGGAGCGGGTGGGGCGGATCGACACCAACCGGTGCCGGTTGTTCATGCTGACCGGGGAATACGACTACTCCTGCACCGTGGAAGCGTCGGAGGCGACGGCGGCGAAAATCGCCGGGGTGCGGTTCCAGGCGATGGAGGGGATCGGGCATTTCCCATTCGCCGAGAATCCCGCCCTGTTCGCCCGCTACCTTATGCCGATCCTGAACGAACTGAAGGGCTGATCCGCCCATGGTTAAGCGCAACGAGATCATCTGGCTTGGGATCAGCGCCGGGGTCATGGGCTGCCTGGTGGGCGGCATGATGCTGGGCATCGGCATGGACCTGATCGTGAACGGTCAGCCGCTGGGGTGGCTGCTGCTGCTGCCGGGGCCGCCGGCGTCGGCGTTTCCCGGCTGGATGCTCGCACGGAAGTTGGCTCGGCAGATTCCGTAGGTCTAAGGTTGTTTGAGGGGAGTAAGGATGGGGCTCCGCCTCACAAACGGCCGCCCCTCACCCCAACTTCACCAGCTTCTGCATGCACCGCACATCCTCCCCGTCCGGAACCGGCGTGCCCTTGTTCTTCATCGCCGTCCGGGCGACCTCCCCCACATAAATATCCCCCCGCGAGTCAACCGCCACGCCATGCGGGGAGGTAAACTGGCTCGCCCGGTCCCGAGACGCGTCCCCGACTTTGGCAATCCGCTTCCCATCCAAGGTCCACAGGCTCACCCGCGGCCCGATCCCCGGCGAATTCACATTCACCGCCATGCTTGGCCCGCTCTCGCCAATATAGGCGATCGGATTGCGCCCTCTCGTCATGCACAGCCCGCACGGTCGATGCATATTGTGCCAATGCGTTTCGAACCGCCCCTTCCCGTCAAACACCTGGATCCGATGGTTCTCCCGGTCGGCCACATAGACCCACCCATCCTCGTCGCAGCAGATGTTGTGGACGATATTGAACTCCCCCGGGTCGGTCCCAGGCTCTCCCCAGGAAAACAGCAACCGCCCGTCCGGGGAATACTTGTGCACCCGGGCATTGCCGTAGCCGTCGGACACATAGATGTCTCCCTCCGGCGACAGGGCCGTGTGGGTGCACCGATGCAGGGGATCACCGCTCATGTAAGGCGCGGGCTTTCCGGGGACCCCGATCTCCAACAGCATGCGCCCCTCGGGCGTCATCCGCCGGACGGTATGATCGCCGTCATCGGTGCAATACAATGTGTCATCGGGCGCCACATGCACGCCATGCGCGCGACGGAACAATCCCTCGCCCCAGGACCGCAGGAAATTTCCCGCCCGATCGAACACGATCATCGGGTGCTCGCCCCGGGTGAATACATAGACATTGTCGCGACTATCGACACCGACCGCCGCAACTTCCCCATAGCGCCAACCAGGCGGTAAGGTGCCCCAGTTCTCGATCACTTCGTAGCGGTATTCGCCTTCACCTATGATGATCGCCATGGACATGTCCCCTGTTTCAGGTTTGCCATTACGCTACGCCCGACCTTGCGAGCGCGCCAGTCTCGGCCACGCCAGTCTCGGCCACGCCAGTCTCGACCGCGCCAGTCTCGGCCGCGCCAGTCTCGACCGCGCCAGTCTCGACCGCGCCAGTCTCGGCGGCGACATCTCGGCGGCGACAATCTCGGCCCCACCAGTCTCGACCGAGCCTTGAAACCGCGCCCGTGCTATGGTGGGCGAGCCAGCCAACCAGGACCCCGCCCACATGACCCTGCGCATCGCCATCGGCGGCTTCATGCATGAAAGCCACTCCTTCGCGCCTCGCCCGACCACCTATGCCGATTTCCTGCAACCCGGTGGGCTGCCGCCCTTGCAGATCGGCGCCGCGCTGATCCCCGGCCTGCGCGACCGGTCAGTTCCCAGCGCCGGCGCCATCGCCGTCGCGGAAGCCGCCGGCGTTACCCTGATCCCCCTGGCCTGGGGTTTCGCCAATCCCGCCGGCCCGGTGCAGGACGAAGCGTTCGAGCGGATTGCCGCCCTGAACTGCGCGCATCTGTCAATGGCGCTGGACGAAGGCCCGATTGACGGCGTGTATCTGGACCTGCACGGCGCCGCGGTGGTGGAAAGCTACCCCGACGCGGAAGGGGAACTCCTGCGCCGCGTCCGAGCCATCGTTGGGTCCGACATGCCGCTGACCATCAGCCTGGATCCGCACGCCAACCTGACACTGCAAATGGTCCGCCTGTCGGACGTGACAGTGCCGTTCCGCACCTACCCCCATGTCGACATGAAAGATGCCGGCGCCCAGGCCATGCGCCTGTTGTTGCAGCGTATCGAGCGCCGCACCCCCTGGTTCCGCGCCTTCCGCCAGCTTGATTTCTGGATCCCGCTAGGCAGTCAATGCACGATGATGGCACCGATGGAACCTGCGATGACCGCGCGGTCCGCGCTTGCCGACCAGGCCGGGATCGCCGAACTGGCATTCTGTTTCGGCTTCCCCTACGCCGATTTCGCGGATTGCGGTCCCGCCATCGCGGCCTTCGCGGACACGCAAAAGGCCGCCGATGCCGCCGCCGACGCCATGCTGGCCGATCTCAACGCCAGAGAGTCCACCTTCGTACAGGATACGATGCCGGCCGCGGAGGCCGTCGCCGAAGCACTGCGCCAAAACGCAACCACAAAAGGCCCGATCGTCCTGGCCGACACCCAGGACAACCCCGGCGGCGGCGGTCACGGCGACACCACGGAACTGCTGTCCGAATTGGTGCGCCAAGGTGCGAAAGGCGCCGTCGTCTGCCTGATCAACGATTTCGAAAGCGCCGCTGCCTGCCACCAGGCCGGCACCGGCGCGGTGATAGACCTGATCCTGGGAGGCAAGTCGGACGGGATGCCCTATGCCTGTTCGGCGCGGGTCGAGAAACTGACCGACGGTGCCTTCACCCTGACCGGCCCGATGGGTGCCGGCAATCCCGGCAATCTGGGGCCTACCGCGCTGATCGATATCCGCGGCGTGCGCGTCATCGTCACCACGCGGAAGATGCAGGCACTGGATCAGGCCATACTCCGCCATGTCGGGATCGAGCCCGCCGACTGCCCGATCCTGGCCCTGAAATCATCCGTGCATTTTCGCGCCGATTTCGCGCCGATCGCTGGCAATATCATCGTCGCCATCGCCCCTGGACCGGTGGTGGCCGATCCGGCGATCCTGAACTTCCGTCACGTCCGAGCCGATATCAGGCGGCGGCCACGGCTAAACTAGCGTCACTTTCCCCGTCGCCACGTCATAGACGGATCCGACAACCTTGACCTTGCCGGCCTTGACCGCGGTGGAGATCAACGGTTCGGATGCCGCAATGGTGGCGACGGTCGCGCACACATTCTCGGTCGTCGCCGCGGCCAGCAGATTGGCCGGCTTCGTCGCCTCGGCCGTCCGGACCGCGGGCAGAAGCAAGTCGATCAGACCAGGCAAATGACCCGGCAGAATGGTCTTTTCCCGATGCACCTTGATCGCGGCGGCAACCGCACCGCAATTGGAATGGCCCATGACCATGATCAGAGGAATACCCAGGACCTCTGTCCCGTACTCGAAACTGCCGTTGGCCCCCACATCTCCCGATGCTCAGACCCGCTTGTTCAGCGCATCATCCGCCCAACTCTCCAACTGGGTTGTCTGCTTATGAAGATCAGCCACATCGGCGCCCAGCCTATCCAAGCTGCCACGATAACGTTGCATGCTCAGGCCCAGTCCCTGTGTCGATTTCTTGAGCTGATCCAGCGAATCGCGCCAACCCGCCATTGCCGCCTTCTGTTCCTTCATCGCGGTATCCAACGCGGCCAGCGCCTGACGCAAACGCTCCTGCGGATCGGATCCGGCCAGACCCACCGGCTGACGCACCGGGAATGGGATGATTTCCGCACCGACCGAACTCGACATAAACCATTCCTCCGCATCCGCCTTGGCCAATGGTTAACAAACAATGAATGCGAGTTCAAAAACAAAATGCGCTTTGAATACAACTGCATGAGCGTTGGTGCGAATTAATTCGTATCACACCGCATCAGAATACTAGCGTCTGACCAAACAACCGCAGCACCAGTACAGTCGTCATCATAGCCACCGCGACAATCGTGAATCCCCAGCGCAACCACTCATACCGCGGGGGAAGCGCGCCGTGCTGCCCGGTCTGGCGTTCCGCCACCACCGTGATGACATAGCCCGCGATCAGCACGGCCAGCGCGGCCCAGGCCGCCACCCATGCCTGCAACAACAGCGCCGCCCACGCAACCAGCAAGGGCACGGCGCCGAATGCCAGTCGCACGCGATGCCCCCTCAAAGGCGATGGCGTGACGGGCGGCGATGGTAGAAGCGACAGCGCCCAGAAAATGCCGCCTGAAAACGCCAGGACCAACGCGGCATAGTCGATCAGCGCCACAAGCATGCGGTTGGCCGGCTCTGGGTTCGACCCAACCGCCGCCAGGCCACACGCAACGAACGGCACCAACCCCAACAAAGTGATAAAAATGGCGACCGGTGGCATTGTTCACTCCCGTTCCCGCGGCGTGCATCCCATCCCGTGCGGCACGGAACCGTGCTAGGAGTATCCTCGACCACAGACAAGCGGATGCATAGAGAACCCATGGGAATCGGTCTGGAAGCCATCGTTATCCTGCTCCTGATCCTGCTGAACGGGCTATTCTCCATGAGCGAGATGGCCCTGGTTTCAGTCAAGCGGGCCAGGCTGGCGGTACTGGAACGCAAAGGGGTCGCCGGCGCCACCGCCGCCCTGGCCCTGGCCGAGGAGCCACAGCGCTTTCTGCCCACGGTACAGGTCGGCATTACCCTGGTCAGCGTCTTCGCGGGCGTGTTCGGCGGCGCGCGCATCGCGACCCAGATGCAGCACTGGATGGTTGATTCCTGGGGTGTCGCGAGCACCCTGGCCGAACCCCTGGCCCTGGCATTCGTGATTGTCGTCACGACCTACCTGACTCTGGTCCTGGGTGAACTCGTGCCCAAGCAACTCGCGCTTCGCCAGCCGGAGCAGGTGTCGGTGCGGGTGGCCCGCCCGATCGCCTGGTTCGCCCGCTTCGGCGCACCCGCCGTTTGGCTGCTCGGCAAATCGACCGGGTGCGTGATGCGCCTGTTTGGCCTGCCGCGGGCTTCGCAGGACAGCGTCACCGAAGAAGACCTGAAGGCGCTGCTGGCCGAGGGGGCGCAGACCGGCGTGCTCGAACACGAAGAGCGGGACATGATCGAACGCCTCCTGCGTCTGGCGGACAAGCCGGTCCGCGCGATCATGACGCCACGCACGGAACTTGCCTGGATCGATCGGTCCAGCCCGCCCGAGGAGATTGCCGCCGCACTGAAATCAGCCCCGCATTCGCGCTTCGTCGTGTGCGATCGGTCGATCGACAACGTTGTCGGTGTCGTGCAGGCGAAGGACCTGCTGGACCGCATCCTCAGCGGCCAGGATCTGTCGGTTGGCGCCGCCCTGCGGCAGCCAACGGTGATTCCCGACACCGTTACCGCCCTGGACGCGCTTGAACGCCTCAAGTCCGACGAACTCGGCCTTGCCCTGGTGATGGACGAATATGGCAGCTTCGAGGGCGTGGTCACCGCCGCCGACGTGCTGGAGGCCATTGTCGGCGACCCCAGCGATGCGGCGTCTCAGCAGGCCGAACCCGGCTTGGACGGCGAGGCGACCCTGGTGATGGATGGCATGATGCCGGTCGATGAAGTCAAAGCCCGCCTCAACCTGCCCGACCTGCCGGCCGAGGGAAGCTACCACACCTTGGGCGGCCTGATCCTGGCATTGCTGCGGCGCCTGCCCAGCCCCGGCGATCGAATCGTGTTCGCCGGGTGGCGGTTCGAGGTGCTGGAGATGGACGGCCGCCGCGTCGAACG
>CAMBXJ010000053.1 GCA_945871455.1 Asaia bogorensis | reverse complement strand
ATTATCGACGCCAATCGGTCACGAAAATGCGGATGCGACTGGCAAAACGCCCAAAGCGCTTCGTCGCTGAGTTTCGCCGTCGCCATGGGTCCGATTCCCTCGATTACCGAGGTGTCAGCATATTCCCCACAACACCGAATCGCACCCCTCACGAAACATTGAAGACAGACCGAGCGGTCGCAACACCGGCCCGTCAAGCGACAGTCGACCGGATGGCGTCGCGTTGATTGAGCGGTCCGTTGCATGGAGGTTGCCCGCGCAATCGCACGTAAGTCGCGGCCGACCGCAAAGCAGATCGCCCTCCGGCGGCCGGCGGTTTATTTCCGCCACTCCGCGGTGCCGTTGACGGGATCGATCCAGAACAGAGTGACCGCCAGCGATTGCAGG
The DNA here is from genome assembly GCA_945871455.1 of Asaia bogorensis. Classification (GTDB taxonomy): domain Bacteria; phylum Pseudomonadota; class Alphaproteobacteria; order Acetobacterales; family Acetobacteraceae; genus Rhodopila. Next base: position 13,467 of record CAMBXJ010000053.1, on the reverse strand, counting down.
GTCGGGTCGAAGCGGCGCACGATGTTGGCGGTGTCGGCCTCACGCGCCGCGCCGGCGGTGTCGCCTTTCAGGGCAAGCAGCTTCGACAGGTAGACGTGGGCAGCCTCGTTCCGCGCGGAGACTTGTACCGCCTGTCGCAACAGGGTCTCCGCGGCGGCGGTATCGCCGGCGGACCAAGCGGTCAGTGCCTGCATGATCAGGAAATTGGCGGCGAAATCCGGCAGTTCGATTTCTTGCCTGACCTCCATGGCCTTGGCCAGAAGGAGGCGTGCCTCAGCCGGTTGCTTGCGGAGGGTTGCCACCATGGTCTGATTGAGCAAAAGCTGCTGAACGATCCGCGGGGGAAGCTCCGGCACGGCCAGCGCGTCCGTCAGCCAGCGATCGGCCGCGACGGAGTCCTTCTCGACGAGGGCTATCATCGCCTGCAGGTTATTGATCATCGCCTGTTCGGACGCGTTTTCGAGTCTGCCGGGGCGGGCCAGCACCCGTTCCGCGGTGGCCTTGGCGTGGGCCAGATCGCCACCCTTGCCACGTGCGACCTTCAGAACCTCCGACAGCACGACCCGGTAGGGCGCGACCCGTTCCATGGTCCAGGCGGCCCCCTGTTTCAATAACGTAACGGGGTCCTGAATATCGCACTGGCTGATTCGGTGCTGCTCGATCCCGTATGAGGGGTGGGTCACGACCAGCACCAGATTGAGGCAGGTCTTGGCAACCGGGTTGGCGACCTGTGCCGCGCCGGCCCCCACGTTGGCCTTCGCGGCGTCGGCGTCAGGCCCCTGCATCAGAGCGGCCATAACGGTCATTGTTTCGATACCGAGCGTGGTCTGGGTGGCGTGGACGATGCCGTCGAGCGAGAACCATTTCGCCATGGTGGTCACCAGGCCGGGTTGCGTGCGCACGCGCATCCGCGGCACTGCGATCAGCGATTCGCCGCTGGTGAGATCGGCGGCAGTGGCGGTGAAAATGTTCTCGGCGACCGCCTCGCCGAGGCCGGACTTCGCGATGTCCGGCGAGACGCTGATGCGCACATGCATGGTGTCGCCGTTGAACGCGGACTGTCCGACCAGAAGGGAGAACAGCAGCGTCACAACCAAGGTCAGGGAAGAGATATCCGGCATGCGGCGATCCTGGGTCGGGAGGTCCGGTCGATACGTTAACCCACCAGACGAACCTGGGGGAAGCCGGCTCGGCCTGGCTAAACTGATCGACCGAAACCGCGCGATGGCGAAGCATGCGGCGGACCGCGTCCCTGGATTGCGGGGGCCGGGCCGCCCCCTGGCTTGGGGAGCGGTCCGGCGGTCGGGTTGCCGAGCGGTTTAACCCTACCGGGAAACCGATCTCGGCTTTTAGGCTTCACACGCCGTCAGGTTCCGTTCGGCGTGATCATCCGTCAGATGCCGACGCCGATATACTTGAAGTCGATGGTCCGGGCCGCGTCGTTGCGTGGGAAACCGACCCACCGTGCCCAGGCCAGCTCGTGGAAATAGAACTTCGCGCTGTTGATGGTGATCTGCAGGATCTCCAGCGCGCCGGTGGCGACGTAGTTCGCCGTCCAGTAGTAATCGACGAAGATGTGAGAAATCGACACGATGATGCGATACGACAGCGCCTTGACGGCGGTGATCGTGCCCAGATCCGGGGCGGTGCTGCTGGTGCCGCCGCCGCTTTCCTGCACGGCACGGGCGTGGGACGCGAATTCCTCCGCCGTGATGGCGCCGGATTTCCGCAGGGTTTCCAGTTCCGCCAGGCGTCGCTGCAACATCGTTTCCGGCGCATCGGTCTTTGTGGCCGGTGGCATGGCCAGGGCTATGTCGGTGGGCAGGCGGTTCTTGATCCCGCCTTCCAGCAGGCCGCTGTAGTAAAGCGACCAATCGCTGACCGCATGAGTGAACGCAAGCTTGGCCGGGTCGCGATCCAACCGCGTGGCCAGCCACAGGGACGACCGCCAGCTCGACGGGGTTTCGGTGGCGAAGCCGTAGGCTTCCGGGGCGAAATGGAATCGGGCGTCGATCACATCGCTGCGATTGGCGGACCGGAAACCGGCGGTGACCCAGGTGGGGGAGAACTGCCAGCCCTTTTGTTTGGCGAAGTCACGCGCCTGTTTCCAGGCGAAGGTGGTTTCCTTCGTGGTGATCGTATGGGTCACGAAGAAGCAGGACCCGTCCCAGCCGGCGCGGTAGCGCACGACGGCCATGATCAGGTCGGTGCGGTTGCAATCCGCGGTCATGCCCCAGCCTTCCGCGGTCGGCAGGGCGTTGGTGTTGATTTCCGCGATGGCGTCCACTCGTTTGCCGTCCTGGCGGAACAACACCAGGGTGCGCAGATAGCCGTATGCGCCGATCGCCGGGTTCGACCAGTCGCTGGGGCCGTCGGCCGCAACGGTCCATTCCCCGGCGGGCAGTGGCACCTGCTTGCCGTTCAGCGACAGGATGCCGCCGACCGTCGATCCGACCGCCAGCCGATCCTGTGCGGCCGCTTCCGGGACCATCCCGGAAGCCAGGCAGAACGCGCCGACGACCAGAACCAACGCGGCGAACCGGGTCATGATGCGATGCAGGCCGATCATGCGCCCGACCCTCCGCCGATATAGGTGAAGTCGACCAGACGCTCCGAGTCATGGGTGTTAAGCCGAGCGTAGTAGTCGTCCCAATATTGATCGTTGAGCACGAACCAAATGGAATCCGTCGAATTGATCGACAGGGCGATGCCGATCGAGGTTGCGACGTTCGCCGTCACCATGTAGCCGATCGCGTAATCGACGACGGTGCCAAAGGTGCGGAAGGAGATGTTCTTGCGCACCGCGTTGGACAGCAGCGGCACGGCGAAGGACACCACGGGCGATTCCTTCACCGCGACCTTGGATTGTTCCTGATACGCATCCCATTTGATCTGGCCACGTTGATACAGGCCGTCCAGATCGCGCATCTTCGCATCCACGCGCGGCGATGCGGCCGTATAGGCAGCCGCTTCCGGCATCAGGCCGGGACGGTTCCCGGCGGTCGCCGAGAACTGATTGACCATGCCTCGATCGATGAACGCGTCGAACCCATTGGCCCAGCCGACCAGGGCTTGCACGGCCTGATCCCGCAGCGGGTCGGCTTTGACCGCGTCCGCCGACCAGTCCGCCGGCGACTCCAGGCTGGCGGCGGTCGCACCCAGGAAAATCGACGGATTGAAGTGGTAGCGCGCGTCGACCAGATCGTGCCGATCGCTGGAACGGAACCCCGCGGTCAGCCAGTTGGCCGGCAGTTTCAGTCCGGATTTCTTGGCGAGTTCCTTTGCCTGCGTCCATGCCGTCGGCCCGGCGGAGTTCACGCCGAACTGCGATGCCTGCACGAAGATGCAGCCAGTCTGCCAACCAGACTTATAGCGTGTGGTCAGATGCAGTTGCCCCTGGTCCAATGCGCAGGCCTTGGTGCGGCCCCAGCCGTCATTGACCGGTAATTGATTGGCATTGGCTTCCAGGATGGCGACAACATCGGTGCCGCGGGTCATGAACAGGACAGCGGACTGGATCGTGCCGTAGGCGCCGATCGCCGGTACGTCGATCGTCTGCTTGCCGGTGCCAGCCACCGTCCATTCCCCGGCCGGCAGCGGCACCTGAATCGCGCCCAGCCTGAAGTGGTTGGAGACCTTGTCCCCCGGCGCCATCGCCGACGCTTGCGTCGCGGCTGCGGACAACAGGGCCGCCATGCCGAGAACCGCGGTCGCGACCCGTCTGGCCACGCCCTGCCTGGTGATGCCCTGTCCGACCACGCCCTGTCCGACCACGCCCGGACTGCCCGCAACCTCTGGAATCGTCAGAAATATTTCATTTCTTCGTTGCACGGTAAGTTCCTGTGTGTGGTTTCCGACTTACGATCGACGGACTTGTATCACGTGGGGTATAGCAGCATAACTCGGGTTCGTGCACAATCACCACAGTTTCACGCCCCGTCGATAGGATTCCTTAACGATGACAAATACGGCATCCTGGTGGAATGCGATGAAAACCGCCGCTCGACCGGATCCTCGCACGCTGTCCGGACGACCGCGGACCTGGCGCATGCGGGCTGGGGACATGCGGGCCTGGGGCATTCGATCCTGGGGCATTCGAGCCTGTGTCATTCAACTGGGACTTGCCGCCTGCATGGGTCTGTCCGTCGGTGTCGCACGGGCCGCCAACGACGTCGTCATATTCACCGACCGCGATCTCGGGACGGCGATCGGCGCCGCCGTCGCACCGATGAAGTCCCACATTCGGGCCGTCGAAACCGATGTACGCGCCGGTGACGCGGCCTGCACGACATTGCCAGGCAACCGCGTGCGCTTCGCGCTGCTCGCTCGCAATCCGTCGCAGGCGGAAATCGATGTCTGCGCCGGTGGCGTCCGGGCCGATGTGATCGCGGTGCCGGTGGGATTCCAGGCCATGGCGCTGGCCACGCCGGCGAAAGGCGTGGTGTTTTCCGTCTCCAGTGCCGATCTGTTCCGCGCTCTTGGCGCCAATGCCGCCGGCGCCCGTCCCACCACGTGGGATCAACTCGGCGCTGGCTATCCCGCGGCACCGATCGCCGTCCTGGCGGCCCCGCCGGGGTCTATCACGCAACAGGTGTTCGACGCCCGGATGGAAGCCGCTTGCGTCGGCGCATCGCCCACGGCCGGCATGCCGTTCGATCGTGCCGGGCGCCTGGCGTATTGCGGGGCGCTGCGCAAGGATGCGTCGGTGCAACCGCGTCCGGCGGGTGCGGACGCCGTGGCGACCTGGGCCAAGACGGCCGGCGCCGGGGCGGTGGCCCTTGTATCCGTCAGCGAACTTGCCGCTCTGGACGGCGCCGTGGTGCCGCTGCTGATCGACAATGTGGCGCCCAGCGCGGTGAATATTGCGGCTGGACGGTATGGCGCGGCGCGACCGGTGACGCTGATGATCGTCCTGCCCCGCGAAGCCGATGCCGCCCGCCGTGATCTGGCACGCAAAGCAGCCTTCGATCTCATGGCCGAATCCATGATCGGGCCAAGCGGTGCGCTCGGCGGCGGCGGCGTCATTGCCTTGCAGCCGGCCGACCGATTGGAAGCGCGCACCAAGGCGGTCGCATTCATTGAATAGCATGACCGACGCCTCGTCATCCGGCCCGGCCGCGGATCGCCCGGTGCCGCCACAGAAACCGCGGCCCGTTCGGGGGCAGGTTCGGCGGCGGCTGGTGCCATTGATGCTGCGGTCGGGGCTGGTCCTGCTGCTGACCACCCAGGTCGCGGTTGCCGCCGATCCGGCGGCGTCCGACACCCCGCCCTGGTTGTCCGATGCGGCGAAGTCCGCGAGCGACGCGGCGAGGGCGGCAGGTGCGACGGTTGGCGGTTGGTGGCAGGACCTGACCACCGCCGTGGTCCCCGGCGGGCCGGCGGGGCAACTTCCCGCTCAGATCAGCGAAGAAGACAAGGGCTTCTTCGCGATCCTGGAAGCGATCGGTCTGAAACTGACCGATGTGAAGGTGGGTACGGGGCTTCTGCCGACAGCATCGTATCGTTTCGTAGCGGGCCGAGAGCCGTCCGATAACGACGTCCAGCGCGCCGAGCAGATGCTGCGTGAATACCGGGACAAGGAAAGCGGCATACGATCGCGCGCCAAGCAGCGGATTGCCAGGGCCAGCCTGGATACGGTGGCCAGTGCTGGATTTTCGCTCGCCTCGATCGAGGTGACTTTGCAACCATGGCCCGACGCCAGCTACCACGTTATCGCGCGTCCGAGCGGGACCGAGGCCGGCGCTACCGCGCGCTAGGCGGGCATTCCTGGCGAGGCGCTGTTTCGGCCGGTCGCTATTGGTTCACCACCGCCGTTCGGCTGACCCACTCTGGATGAACAACGGCCCGCTCGACGAGAGGAGCCACATGCCTTCCCAGAGTAGCTTCACACCGGCCGAAAACCGCCAGCGCCCTGGTGTGTCGATGTCGCACCCGATGCAAAGGCTGGCGCTTTCGGCCCGACACCACGGGCCGCGATCGTAGCCCCGCCGCCGGCGGCTATTGCGCCTTGGGCAGGTCGGCCGCCGGCCGTTCGGTGAGAATGATTTGCCTGCCATCGAACTCGGTGCCCTGGAGCAAGCGATTGATCATGACCTCTTCCTGCGCCAGTTGGCGCAAGGCCGGCGTGTCGGTGACCCGGCTGCTCCAGAACGCATCGGCGTAAACCACGTCATACCAGTCCTGCATCGTATTGATGGCAACGTCGAACGTCACCGCTCCCAGGAACGACCCAAGCGCTATCATGGAAGCGGCGGAGAGGGTACCCATGTGTCCGTTCCTTGGTTGGCGTCGTCGGGCAATACGGACCGGCCGAAACACTGACCGATGCGGCACTCCCCCTTCATTGCCGGGCTTGATCTGGCAACCCGCGCTTCAACGTCACGGGACGGGTTGTCGGGTCGGGCGCGATAATGACGGTGAGCGGACTCCCATGGGTCACTGTTTCGGCCGTTTGATACAATTGGCGACCGGCGCCTGCCGCCGGATGGTCAGAACGTCTCATAGGCCAGTTTCTCGTCCGTCGCGATCATTTTGCGCAGGGCGCGCTGGCCGAATCGCTCGAACAGGACCGGGGTGGTGAAAGTATCCAGAAGGGTGGAACTGATAAGTCCGCCGAAAATCGCCACAGCGACCGGGTGCAGGATTTCGGTGCCGGCCCGGTCGGACACGAACAGCAAAGGCACCAGCGCGGCCCCGGCGGCCAAAGCGGTCATCAGCACCGGGATCAGCCGTTCGCCGGACCCGCGCATGATCAGCTCCCGCCCCAGTGGGATGCCTTCATGCAGGTGCAGATTGATGAAGTGGCTGACCTTCAGCAGGGAGTTGCGGACGGCCACGCCCGTCACCGCGATGAAGCCGATCATCGCCGCCAGATCCAGGTCCAGACCGGTCAGCCACACCGCGGCGACGCTACCGACCAGGGCCAATGGGATGTTACCCATGATGATGGCGCACAATACCACCGAGTTGAACCGCTGATGCAGCAACAGGAAGATCAGCAACAGCGACACCGGGGTCAGGATCGACAGCACGACGCGGCCTTGCTCGCCCAGGCGGAAATCGCCTTCCAGGCTGGTGCGATAGCCGACCGGCAGCGGGGTGGACGCCATCAGGTCGCGGATGCGGGCGACGATCTTGGCCGTGTCGCCGCTGCCGTCGGTGTTGATCATCAGCGCGATGCGGCGTACCCCATCCTCCCGCAGGATACGGCTGGGACCGTAATTGGGATCGATCGACGCGATGGACGACAGTGGTACCGATCCGGCCGGCGTGTCGATGCGCAGCCGGCCCAGGGCATCCGCGGTGCGGTCCTCGTCGCGCAGGCGCACGACCACGTCGAAGCGGCGGCCGTTTTCGATGACCTGGGACACGACGCGCCCGTTGGTGAAGGTGGCGAGCATTGCCGTCACCTCCGCCGGGGTGATGCCGAACAGGGCGGCGCGCTGGTAATCCACCACGATCCGCTGCTGCGGCGCGTAGGTCTGCTGTTCGACGTTGATGTCGGTCAGGCCCGGGATCTTCTCGACCTCGGCGGCGAAGCGGATGGCCAGGACGCGCAAGGTCGGCAGGTCTAATCCGAAAATCTTCAGCACGATATCGCCGCGGACCATGTTGTCCTGGGACTGCATGCGCTCGATCAGGAACTGCGTCACGTTCAGGTCGCCGGAAAAGATCGCCATCCGATTGCGGATGTCGTCCATCAGTTCCTTCAGGTTCCGCCCGTTGTCCAACTTGATCCGCAGCGGCAATTCGTTGGCGTTGACGGCATCCACGTCGGAATCGCCATCATAGCGCCCACTGCGCCGCGACAGGGCCTTCACCTCCGGCACCTGCATCAGGATCTGTTCCGCCAGGTGTCCGATCCGGAAGGATTCGGCGATCGAGATGTCCGGTTTCAGATGCAACGTGACGTAGACATTGCCTTCGTTCAGTTGCGGCAGGAACGACCGGGGCAGGAACGGCACCGACGCCATGGCCACGGCGACGGCCACCACCGCGGACCCAAGGACGGTGCGAGGCCGGTCCAGCACCCAGCCCAGCGCACGCGCGTTCAGCCGTTTGAGCCAACGCGCGAACGGCCCGCCGTGCTCCCGCTCCAGCGATTTCATGCCGGGCAGCAGATAGTAGGACATCGCTGGCGTGACGGTGATCGACACGATCAGGCTGGCCACGATCGACACGATGAACGCCATGGCCATGGGGGCGAACATGCGCCCTGGCTGGCCCGGCATCGCCAGCAGCGGGATGAATACCACCAGAATGATCAGCGTGGCGTAGACGATGCCGGATCGGACCTCCTGGGACGCGGTGGTGATGACCGTCTCGATCGGCTCGGGCCGGGTGCGTTGGCGGTTCTGGCCCAGCCGGCGGAGGATGTTCTCGACATTCACCACCGCGTCATCGACCAAGGCGCCGATACCAATCGCGATCCCGCCCAAGGTCATGGTGTTCAGGGTGATGGACATCGCGTTGAACACGATCGCACTGATCACCAGAGAGATCGGGATCGCCAGAAGGGAAATGATGGTCGGCCGAAGACTGCCCAGGAACAGCACCAGCACGACGGCCACGATGATGATCGCATCGAACAGCACACTGCCGACATTGTTGATCGCCTCCTTCACCATGTCCGCCTGGTTGAAGGAAATCTGCCCCAGCTTGACCCCTGGCGGCGCCGTTCGCTGCATCTCCCGCATCAGCGCCTCGATCCGATCGGAGACCTGCACGGTATTGGCGCTCGGCTGCTTGATGATGCTGAGATTGACGGATGGCTTGCCATCGAAGGCGCCGTCGCCGCGCTTCACCCTCGGCTCGAACCCTACTTTCCCGATCTGGCCGAGGGTAATGGCCACGCGATCGCGGTAGGCGACCACCAGGTTGCGCATGTCGTCCAGGCTGGTGGTCCGCCCGATATTGCGCATCGAATAGGACGTGCCGAGAACGTCGGAGAAGCCGCCCGAGGAGTTGGTGCCGAATTGGGAGAGCGTGCGCTCCACCTCGGCGAGCGTGATCTCGAGATGCTGCATCAGCATCGGGTCGGGTGTGAACTGATAGGTACGCACCTGGCCGCCGATGGGGAAGACCTGGGACACGCCCTCGGTCGCGACCAGGCGCGGGCGTAGCACCCAGTCGACATATTCCCGCAGTGCCATCGGGTTTTCGCCACCGGTGACGCCCATATGCATCAGCAGTCCGGTCGCGGCCGACATCGGCGCCAATATCGGGGTGATGCCGCTCGGCAGTTGCTCCCGGACCAGGACCAGGCGTTCCGCCACCAGTTGGCGGTTGCGGTAGGGGTCGGAGCCGAAGTCGAACAGGACCTGGAAATAGGCGACGGACGCGTTCGACATGCTGCGGACGCCGGCCACGCCGGGAATCCCGTTCATCACCGCTTCAACCGGTTGAACGATCAGTTGCTCCACTTCTTCCGACGCCAGGGCGCCGGCTTCAGCCGTGACGATGACCGAGAGCTGCCGCGTTTCCGGCATCAGATCGATGGGCATGTTGCGCGCGACCATGCTTCCCCAGGCAACCAGCAGCACGGCGGCGACCAGCACGAACAACCGGTGGCGGATGCTGTAGGAAACGATCAGGGCGAACATGCGGCGATACTCGCGGTGTCAGGCTGAGCTGTCATATCAACCGGTATCAGGCGGCGGAAGCGGGATGCCCGGCGGCGGCCTGCCGGCGATTGCGAACACAGCGGAGAACCATGGTTGCGCCCAAGGCTCCCAGAGCCGCGGCGACCAGGGCAATACCGATCTTGCCTTGGATATCGTGGGACGAAACGGCGACCGCTTCCCCCGGCAGGTCGTCATAGACAATCTCGGTCGCCATCTCGCCGGTGCCGCTGGCCGACTTGACCGAGACCACGAAGGCGTCGCGCATCCGCCCCGCCCGATTGAATGGGCTGACGAAGAAGCCCGCGGCCACCCGGCTCAGTTGCAAATCGGCGCCATCGGTCAGGCTGATCGTCAAGCCGGCGTCGTCGGCGGGCGCGTTGTCGGCCAGCCGGTCGATGAAGACGTGCAGCTTGTCGTTGGTCGATATCAGCACAACGCTGACCCCGCCGATCTCAATGGCCGAGCGGGGGGCGGGCTTGACGGGGGAACCGGAGGTGACGCCGTCGGCGCGGGCGCCTTGTGGCAAAGTCATGCAGCCCAGCGCCAGGCACAGTGCCAGCAAAGCGGGGGAGGCATGCCGGGTCCATGGCCGGATGAGAGTCATGCGCGCGGATTTTATCATTGGAGTTGGGCCATCAGGCGGGCGCCACCGACCACCAGGCGAGCCCCGTCGGCAATGCTGCCGACGATCAGGACGGTTGCGCCGTCCACATCCTGCAGGCGGACGGGGTGCGGCACGAAGACCTCGGGCGCCGTCTGCTCCCACACGGATTGCACGCCATCGGATCCGACCGTCACCGCGGCGCGGGAGATCGGGATGCCTTTGCGCATGCGAACCTGACTTTCGATGGTGACGGTGACCGGTCGGCCGACACGCAATCCCTGAGGCGGATTGTCGATGCGGAACAGGATCGGGGTGGATTGTTCGCGCAACGACAGGCCGCTGCCGACGAAATGCAGCGCGAGCGGCGTGCCTTCCGGCGTCGTGGCGCTGGCGGCCGCGACCGCGCTGGCCTGGGCGGCCAATGTGGGGTCGGGCGCGGCGGCCTCGATCCACAGCCGCTTGGGGTCGACGATCTCGAACACGACATCGCCCGCCTGGACGATCCGACCGGCGATGGCGTTGGAAACCGACACGATGCCGTCGCTGGAGGCCACCAGCGCTTCGCGGGTCTGCAACAATGGCAGCAGCGCATCCCGTTCCCGCCGCAGTCCGGCCAGCTTCTGCTCCGCCTGGTAGACTTTGCCGTCGCGGAACGGCACCAGGGAGAACTGCTTCAGGATTTCCAGGCTCTCGGTTTCGATGCGGATATCAGTGGTCAGGCGCGCCACTTCGCGCCGGACCTGGCTGCGATCGACCACACCGACCGAAGGATGCACCCAGCCCAGCAGGTCGCCCCTGGCGACGGTGGAGCCCAGAACCGGCAGTCCGCCGGTATCGGGAGGCTCTATCCGACCGGTCAGGCTGGCCTGCACGGTGCCGTGGGCATGCGGGTCCGGCACGATGCGGCCGGCGATCCGCACGATCACCGGGATCTCCGTTGCCTGGGCGGTGATGGTCCGAATGTGGAACAGCCGCTGCAAGGTCTTCGGAATGAAGTAGGAACCGTCCGGGCGACGGTCGCCACGGTCGTAGACGAAATTGGCCAGCAGGCCCGGTTCGATTTCCCCACCGGCCGCCGCGGCGGAACCGGCGGGGTCGGTCGGCACCGGCAGCCTGGGCGCGCGCAGGGGCGGCCGCGGCGGAATCGGGTCGGGAGGCCGGGCGGCAACCGCCGCGACGGGCGCGGGGGCGGGCGCGGGGGTGGGCATGGGGGCGAGAAGGGTGCCCTTCGGGTCGGGCATCACCACGGGGCGCTGCACCGGCGTTGCGTTGACGCCGAACATATAGGCGACTTCCCAAAGGCCCTGCCGTGTGGCGGCCGGCAGCGCGGCGAGGCTGTAAATGGTCCACTCGACAGCACCGTAGACAATGCCGGACGACGGCGCCGGCGTTGCACTGGCCGGCACGGTCACGGACGACGGAGCCGGCGTTGCGCTGGCCGGCACAGTCACGATTGGACGCGCGCGAGGAGCGAGGGCCGGGTCCTCGACCGGCACCCGGTCCCCGAGGCCGGCGGCCAATCCCTGGGACAAGGGCAGGCTGGCCAGCAGCGCGGCGGTCGCAAGCCGGGACCATACCTGTCGAGACACGCGGCGTCCGGTCACTCGGACGGGCGACGGGAACCGGTTCATGGCGTCCTGCCGGTCGGTGCCGGTGGAGCGGATGGCGGTGGAACGGATGGCGGTGGAACGGATGCCAGTGGAACGGATGGCAGTGGCGACGGTCGCGGTGGGGATTGCGGAAGCGTGGTCCGCTGCGTCGTTGATTGCGGCGCCGCCCCTGGTGTTGGCGATTGCGTCGCGCCAGGGGTTGCGGCCTGTGCCGCCCCGGCTTGTGGTGCTCCTTGGCGCGCCCCTTGTGCGGTCCCCTGGGTTGCGCGCGTGATTGCCACGGCGTGCGCCATCACCAGTTGCGCCGCTCGTGCCGCGCTCGTGCGGTCCCGCACCTGGCCAATCCATGCCGCACCCAGATCCTTCCATGGTGAACGTTCCAGCAGATCGGCGGCCTCGGTGAAGCGGCCTTCCCCGGCCAGCGCGTGCAGACGCCCCCCGAGCGCGGCTTCAAGATCGGTCGGTGCGGCGCCGAACAGCGACCGCACCCGGTTCCAACCCCGCGCCGACCAGGACGAATCGAGGCCGGTCGCGGCTTGGATGCGGGCTTCCAATGCCTCGAACCCCACGGCCAGATCGCGCATGGTCAGCGCGCCGTCGGGCAAACGCGTCAGGTCTTCGATGGCGCGTTCGACCGCGGGCGGATACGGGCCGTAGAGCGCCAGCAGCAGAGCATTTTCCGCCAGCGGCGCGCCGACATCGACATCGCGGCGCAACCGGGTCGCCAGCGCCAGCAGACTGGCGGCACGGATGCGGTTGGTCAGGTCCTGGCTGGCGGCCTCGATTTCCTCGGTCCGGCGCAGCGCGTCCCGCGCCATGCGGGCGATGGAATCGATGCTGCCCAGACCCTCATGGAAGGTGCTGCCGGCTTCGGCCAGGCGGGTGTCCAACCGGCGGAGTTCGCCGCTGACCCCGCGCAATCCGGCTTCCAACTGGGCGACCCGCGGGATCAGCGCCGCGAGGTCACGCTCCAGGTCGACCGGCGGGGCAGGGGGCAGCAACCATGCGGCGACCGGATTATCCGCCCCGAACAGGATGTCGGACAACCGCACGAATTCCGGCCGCAACGCCGGGGCGGTCAGGGAAATCACGGCCGCGGCGATCGAGACGACGGCGAGGACGCCGAACAGACGGCTGCCGGAGAGTCGTGAGGGGGCCGAAGCGGATGCGGCATGGTTCGGCTGTGACGCCGCCGCGGCCGAACGAGCCGGGTTCGCCGTGGGATCGGCGATCGCACGGTGTGTCACGATTGGCGGCGGCGCGGCGTGCTGGCCGGATGTGTCGGGGGCGCCCGATGCGTTGGCTCCCGATGTGCCGGCACCCGGTGCGTTGGCTCCCGATCCACTGGCACCCGATCCACTGGCACCCGATGCGTTGGCGCCCGATGTGCTGGCGCTCTGGCCCGGTCCGGGCACGGCTGCGTTCGATGCCCGGCCGTCGGATACCCCGCTGCTTGCTGTCTGGCTTTTGGGTGGGCCGTCATCGAGTGGGCTGGCAACCGAAGGGGCGGCGCCGGCCGCGTCAGTCCGATCCGCTATTGAAATGGTTTCCCGTGGCGACGAGTCCGGTGTCGCGCCATCAGTGTCAGGGGGGCTGTCGGTGACCTCGGCGTTCACCCGATCCGAGCCGC
>CAMBXJ010000052.1 GCA_945871455.1 Asaia bogorensis | reverse complement strand
CCCTGATTGTCGCTCTCTCTCCTCCAGATGGTCGCGCAATACGTCAAGCCCATCCGTCTCCGGCATGACGATATCCAGTATCAGAACGTCGGGGCGAAACGACAGGAATGCGCCGATCGCCTCCTCGGCACGATTGACCGTCATGCAGTCGAAACCCACAGTTTCTGCGACTGCACGAATGGCCCTGGCCATCCCAGCCTGATCGTCGACAATCAATAGTTTCTTGTTCACGGCACTAATCCCTGCTTTCATTTTTGTTGCTGGATGCTGCGACCTGGCCCCTTCAGGGCGTCTGCTGACGCTTGAGCGGTTTCACCCTGACCGGAAACGGAAAACCGCTCTAACTCTTGGTTTTATTGCGTGATTCACACGCTATGACGTTCCGCTCAGCGTGATCATGCTCTAGCATGAAGTATTCAGGCATCCAGTGTGTCCCGAATCATGCGTGCCAGCATATCGCGGTGGTAGGGTTTGTTTAGAATTCGATCGGGAGGAACCACGTCGCCAGTGTCCATCTGTGACGCGGAAAAACCGGTCGTCAGCACGATTTTGATCCCGGGCCAGCGGCGCAGGATCTCACGGGCAAGGCCCATCCCGTCCATCTCCCCCGGCATGACGATATCGGTCAAGACCACATCGACAGTGCGATCGGCGAGGATGTCCAGAGCGCTGTCCGGGTCCGCGGCGGCCAGGACCCGATAGTTCCACCCGGCGAGTTGACGAATGACAGACTCGCGCAACAGATCATGGTCCTCAACGACCAGGATGGTCTCACCATTGCCATACACGGGCGGCCCGAGCAGGATTGGCGGCTCGTCTGACGGTTTGATTCTTGAACGCGGCAGGTAAAGCCGAAACGTGCTGCCCTTGCCGGGCTCACTGTAGACCGTGATCAGGCCGTTCGACTGCCGCAGGAAACCAAAGACCATGCTCAGGCCAAGACCGGTGCCTCGCCCCCGCTCCTTGGTCGTATAGAACGGCTCGAAGATACGAGTCCTGACCTCCTCCGTCATTCCCACGCCGTCATCACTGACCACGATCGTTGCGTAATCACCCGGTACCAGTCCGGGATGCGCAAGGGCGCAGTCAGCGTCGAGTTGCCTGTTTTCGGTCGTAATCCATAGCCGACCACCATCGGGCATGGCATCGCGCGCGTTCGTTGCAAGGTTGAGAATGCTTGCTTCGATTTGAGCCGGATCGACGAAAACCGGCCACGGATCGGCGACAAGTTCGAGATGCACCACGATCCTCTCCCCAAGCGTACGGCGCATAAGGGCAACCATGCCCGCGACCAGTTCGTTGACCGATACGAGGCGCGGACTGAGAACTTGCTGGCGTGCGAAAGCAAGCAGACGATGCGTCAGGTTAGCGCCGCTGACGGCCGCGGCCAGACAGTCGGCCACAAACGGGCGGGCGTTCTCATCATCGCTGACCTGTATCTGAAGGCTGTCCAGGTTCAATAAGATCACGCCGAGAAGATTGTTGAAGTCATGGGCGATACCGCCGGTCAGTTGGCCCAGCGTTTCCATCTTCTGGGACTGCCGAAGCTGTTCTTCGGTTGCCTTCCATTTGGTAATGTCCGCGGCGATGAGCAGATAGCCGTGCGCTTCGTCCGATAGCGGTCCCAATCTGGCGATTGTAACAGCCACGTCCACCACACTGCCATCGCGGCGCCGATACCGGACTTCCGACAAATCTCGGGAATTGTTGGCTACCTTTTGCCTGAGTTCCAGCCCCGCTTTCGCATTTCCTGGCAGCAGATCGCTGAAGGGCCGCCCCACGATCTCGGGCCGCGACCAACCGAACAGGGCTTCGGCGCCCGGATTCCAGATGGTGACAACATTGCCTCTCTCGATGGTGCAGAGTGCGAAAGGAGAGGATTGGATGATCGCTTCCAGCTTCCGGTTGCTGTCGAGCAGGCCGGTCATGGACCGCGTCAGGTCACCACGCATTGCGTTGACCGCCGTGACCACGTAGTCCAGGGCGTCCGGTCGCCACGGCCCGGACGCGGGGCGATTGAGGCGCAGATCTTCGCTCTCGGCAATGTTCCCGGCAATGCGACGCAGGTAGGCGGCTATGAACTCCAGATGCTGGCCTACCATTGCCTGGAAGACGATCAGCATGAACATGGCGACAAAAAATGTCTTGATACTGTTGGAGACCAAAACCACGAAAACCTTGTCCCAGATGCGGCCCAACACGCTGTCGATACTGGCGACAACCCGCAACTCGCCTATGGAAACCATCTGATCGCGATGTCGATGGATAAGAGGCGCTACGTACTCCAGGCGGCGAGCGGACAACAGGGCGCCAGCCGACCATTTCGGCTGACCGTCGACGATGATCTGAGCCAACTCGATATCGGGGATGTTCAGCAAACCCTCCAAATGCGTCTCTACGTGCGAGCGCTCTGCGACCCACACGCTCGCCGTCAGACTGGGCAGCAGGACCTTGCGGATTGACTGGAAGCGCTCATCGATCAGGCGAAGATCGGCACGGTAGTCGAGATATAATTCGAATACCGTAACTATAGTCGTTATTGCAGAGCTGAACAGCACAAGCACCACGATCAGGCGGCGTGCTATGCCGTTGTTCCGCAATACGGCCTTGTTCAGGAACTTTCCGCGCGATTCACGCGTCGCCGTCATTGTTTATCCAACGGCCCCAGGTAGGTGTCACGCAGCGCCTGGTAGGTCCCATCCGTTTTCATCGCCACAAGCGCGGCCGCTACCCTGGGTACAAGCTCGGCATGTTTCCGGTTTAGGTACATGAACATCTCGTGTTGCGCCAAGGGTGGCTCGAACCGGCGAGCCTTGTAGCCGCCCGCACGCACGGCGAGATCGCCTTGCAAACGCCCCATCAGCACCACATCGGCTCGCCCAATGTCCAGGAGGGGCAACAACTCACGGACGGAAGGCACCTTGGTGACTTGCACGACACCGATCACGTTCTGGTCAAACGTCTTCCAACCGGTTACGTAGGCCACGGAATAGGGAATCAGGTCCGCCCAGGTTTGGATCTGAATATCGCCACGAGTGGAATAGGCAACAAATTCGAAGTCCAAGACCTTTTCGGGAATCCGGATCAGGTTGGGATAGTGCTGCTCCAATCCGGCGACACGGAAGATGTCACCATCATCCAGTCCAGCATTAACGTTGATCAACGATCGTTCGGTGGGGATCGACGTCACGTCGACGTCCACGCCCGCACGCTTGAACGCGATCCGCGCCAGCTCTTCGATGAAGCCGGGATGCCCGTGGGAGGCGGCCAAGGGCGGTAGCGCACATGACGTCAGGGACAGCTTCGCCGTGCTCGCCAGAGACGGTTGATAAACGAGCATGATCGTGAGCATGCACAGAGCCAGTCTCGAAAGGAACCAGCGCGTCCGTCCGCTTCGCATCATCAGAGGAAACTCCCAATCAATTGAGGAGCAGTGACCGATTGATCAAGTCACGCGCAATCGTGCGGGCTCACCTGGGAACAGGTGCCCGTCCAAATCGTCCATCAAAGCGCAGTTATCCAGATCGAATTCTGTACTGATCAGGCAGTTCCTACAGAGGCCGAAACTCCATGTCAACCAACAATCAAAATGCTGAAACGCATCGATGTCCTACAGACACAAATGGCAACAGGTCAACCGCGACCCGGATCACCGGCATCTGACGAAACCGAGTTGTCAGGAAAAACATAGAGCTGTTTTCAACAGGGCCTGACCGGGAGAGACATGCATGGCCAACTGCACCGGGCGCCACCGGACGGCTGGACGAATGCCCGGACTACTATGGCCTCTGCTGATTTCTCCCCACCCGTAAGGAGCCGTTGCCGCCCCCCTACTCCGGTTGCCCGGAGAGGCAGGGAGATCTTCCAGGGTAAAACACTGATCCTTCCCTCGATCGCTGCCGGATTTACCGGTGCGGCGTCTGTCTGGCTTTTGGGCTTTCCCATCCGACGCCGGGCCACCCCACCACACCGGCCTTGTATCCGCTTCCTGTTCGTCAGCTCTGAGTTTTGCCTCCGGCTTCCTCCCCACCCCACCTCGCGATGACGCAGTTGCCCTTGGCTAACGTTTCCGGCCATGCGGCCTGTAGAGGACTTGCACCTCCAAGATCAGTGCCATGCCTGGCACACGCCGTGGATGCCCGGCCTGCGCCGAAATGACGGCGAGGTGCTGACCGGAGAGCCTATCTCTCCGCCGGCTGGTATTACCCCCGCAACACCTCGATCATCGTGCTGCCCAAAGCGGCCGGGCTTACCGCGACATGGACGCCCGCCGAACGCAGCGCATCCATCTTCGCGGCGGCGGTATCCTTGCCGCCGCTGATCACCGCGCCGGCATGGCCCATCCGTCGACCGGGCGGTGCCGTGGCCCCGGCGATGAATCCGACTGTCGGCTTCTTGACCGGGTTGCGAGCCAGGAAGTCCGCCGCTTCGATCTCGCTCTGGCCGCCGATTTCCCCGATCATCACGATCTGCTTGGTCAGCGGATCGGCCAGCAGCATCTCCAGTATCTCGATGAAATCGGTACCCTTCACCGGATCGCCACCGATCCCCACGCAACTGCTCTGTCCCAGACCAACCGACGTGGTTTGCGCCACCGCCTCATACGTCAAGGTGCCGGACCGCGACACGATACCGACCGAACCCAGACGATGGATATGCCCGGGCATGATACCGATCTTGCAGGCATCGGGGGTAATGACCCCCGGACAGTTCGGCCCGATCAGCCGGGATCGGGATCCCGAGAGCGCACGCTTGACGCGCACCATGTCCAGCACCGGGATGCCATCCGTGATGCAGACAATCAGCGGGATGCCGGCGTCGATGGCCTCCAGGATCGCATCGGCGGCAAACGGCGGCGGCACATAAATGCCGGTCGCATCGACCCGATGCGCCTGACAGGCCTGCCACACCGTGTCGTAAACGGGCAGGTCCAGATGTCTTGTGCCGCCCTTTCCTGGCGTCACGCCGCCCAAGACCTTGGTGCCGTAGGCAATGGCCTGCTCCGTGTGGAACGTGCCCTGAGAACCGGTGAAGCCCTGGGTGATGACCTGGGTGTTCGCGTCAACGAGAATGGCCATGTCAGGCGGCCTCCCGCACCGCAGTTACGATCTTCTCCGCCGCATCCGCCAAGTCGTCGGCGGCGATGATCGGCAGGTTGGATCGGGCCAGGATCGCCTTGCCCAGATCGACATTCGTCCCTTCCAGCCGAACGACCAGCGGGACCGACAACCGCACCTCCCGCGCCGCCGAGACCACGCCCTCGGCGATGACGTCACAGCGCATGATGCCGCCGAAGATATTGACCAGGATGCCTTCCACGTTCGGATCCGACAGGATGATCTTGAACGCCGCCGTCACCCGTTCCTTCGTCGCACCGCCGCCAACGTCGAGGAAATTCGCCGGTGCCATGCCGAACAGCTTGATGATGTCCATCGTGGCCATGGCCAGACCGGCGCCATTGACCATGCAGCCGATATTCCCGTCCAGGGCGACGTAATTCAGGCTGTGCCGTTCGGCCTCCAACTCCTTCGGGTCTTCCTCCGCCTCGTCACGGAGCTTCTCCAGGTCCGTGTGGCGGAACAACGCGTTGTCATCGAACGAGATCTTGGCGTCCAGCGCGATGACATCCCCGGCCGCGGTCACGACCATCGGGTTGATCTCCACAACCGAGCAGTCCAGCCCCATGAATGCCGCATACATCGCCATGACGAACTGGCCGAACGACACGGCCTGACGCCCGGTCAGGCCCAGGCCGGCGGCGAGCCGACGCCCGTGGAAGCCGGAAATGCCCGCCGCCGGATCGACCGTCACACGCAGGATCTTTTCCGGATTGCTGGCGGCAACGGCCTCGATGTCCATGCCGCCTTCGTTCGAGGCGACCAGGGTCACGCAGCCGGACGACCGATCGACCAACAGAGACAGGTAAAGCTCGCGGGCGATGTCGCAGCCCGCCTCGACATAGACCCGGTGGACCGTCTTGCCGGCCGGCCCGGTCTGCTTGGTGACCAGGACATGCCCGATCATCGCATCGGCGGCCTGCCTGACCTCGGCGAGGGAGCGCGCGATGCGCACACCGCCCTTGCCGCCGGGGTCGTCGGTAAAGCGGCCGGCACCGCGGCCTCCGGCATGGATCTGCGATTTGACCAGATAAATCGGCCCAGGGAGTTTCGCCGCCGCCGCTTCCGCCTCATCCGGCGTCCAGGCGATAAAGCCGTCCAGCACTGCCACGCCATAGCGTTTCAGCAGGTCCTTGGCCTGGTATTCGTGAATGTTCATGCGAACATACCAGGCGGACTTACGCGGGTTGGGGACGAAACCATGTCGGGACTCCCTGCCAGCGCACGCGCGCTTGGTTGGCGGACCGCATACCACCCCAAATAGGTTAACCTGGAGTTAGGATCCCCAGTGTCGTTGGGTCCCGCCCCGATCCGATGCTCCTGGAGCTCCAGATCGGAGGGATCTCAGGTCGGCAATGCGTCAGCCGACCAGTTTCTTCGCCGCTTCCACCAGTTCCCGCACCGCGGCGCAGGACTTGTCGAAAGCCGCCTTTTCGGTGGCATTCATGTTGATCTCGACGATCCGTTCCACGCCACCGGCGCCGATCACAACAGGAACGCCGACATACAGGTCGTTGATCCCGTATTGGCCGGTCAGCAAGGCCGCGCAGGGTAGGACGCGCTTCTTGTCCTTCAGGAAGGCCTCCGCCATCGCGATCGCGGACGCGGCGGGCGCATAGAACGCGGACCCGCGCTCCAACAATTTGACGATTTCGCCACCGCCATTGGCCGTGCGATCGACGATCGCGTCGATCTTGGCCTGGGTGGTCCAGCCCATCGCGATCAGGTCAGGCACCGGGATGCCGGCAACCGTCGAATAGCGGGTCAGCGGCACCATCGTATCGCCATGCCCACCCAGCACGAACGCGGTTACGTCTTCCACCGAGACGCCGAATTCCTGAGCCAGGAACAACTGGAAGCGCGAACTGTCGAGCACGCCGGCCATGCCAACGACGCGATTGGCGGGCAGGCCGGACTTCTCCTTCATCACCCACACCATCGCATCCAGCGGGTTGGTGATGCAGATGACGAACGCCTCGGGGCAATGGGTCTTGATGCCCTCGGCCACCTGGGCAATGACGCCGGCATTCTTGCCGATCAGGTCGTCGCGCGACATGCCGGGGGTGCGCGGGAAACCCGCGGTGACGATCACCACGTCGGAACCGGCGATGGCGCTGTAGTCGGAGCCGCCCGACATGTTGGTATCAAAACCATCGACCGGCCCGGACTGCATGATGTCCAGCGCCTTGCCGGCGGCGACACCGCCGAACACGTCGAACAGGACGACATCGCCCAGTTCCTTGAGACCGATCAGGTGGGCGAGCGTGCCGCCGATATTGCCGGCGCCGATGAGGGCGATCTTATTGCGGGCCATGAGCCGAAGTCCTTCCGAGGCGCACGTTATGGCGCCGGTCTGATACGAAAGAGGCCCACCGGGCAGGGTGCCAGGGAAAATGGCACCGAAAAAGGGCGGCCCGGAAAGCGACGTGTTGCTAGCCTATTGGCCAACCGCCGGCAAGCCAACGGCGGGCAAGTCAGCCGTTGGCACCACAGGACGGCAAACGGGCCGGAAAGACATCCCACTGTCCCAAATAAAAAACTGAACTGCTGGCGCTCGCCCCAAAGCTGCTCTCTTGCGATTTTCACAAACCGTCCCACCGTGAGTGAGAAGCCCAACAGAACAAGTCAGAATGCCGGAACGCCAGTGACATTTTGCGGACATGTGGGCGAGTGCCATCGGTCGCTCGACCACATGCAAGGCGATCCAGAGATGCCGCACCGGCGAAGCGCCTAACCAGCGTTCGGGCCATCCCGTCTGATCCTCGATTCCGCCAGCGGCCGCACGCCGCGTGGCGCGCCGCCGATGTCACGCCCCGGATGACCGTCGCCGAACGGCATTGAAAGTGCCGGCTGCGCGTTGAGCGATGAACATGCTACACAATCCCTTAAGCCGGGTTCGCCATCGGATGGGGACCGCCGCATCAACAGGGAAGGCACACGACCATGGAATTCGGCGCCGCGATATTCTTCACCGATTACTCGATCACCCCAACGCAACTCGCCGTGGCACTTGAAGAACGCGGCTTCGACTCGCTGTGGGCGGCGGAGCATTCGCATATTCCCGTGCCGCGTCGCACGCCGCCACCGGGCGGAGGCGAACTGGCCAAGCGCTACTACGACGTGATGGACCCGTTCGTCACCCTGACCGCCGCGGCGGCCGTCACGAAGACGCTGAAAGTCGGCACCGGCGTTTGCCTGGTCATTCAGCGCGATACCATTCAAACGGCGAAACTCGTTGCCTCGATCGATCAGATCAGCAACGGCCGCTTCCTGTTCGGCATCGGTGGAGGCTGGAACGTGGAGGAGGTGGAGGCTCACGGCACCGTCTTCGCCACCCGCATGCAGAAAATGCGGGAGCAGATGGAGGCGATGAAGGAGATCTGGACCAAGACGACAGCCGAGTACGACGGCGACATCGTCAAGGTTCCGTCGATGCAGACCTGGCCCAAGCCGGTCCAAAATCCCCACCCCCCAATCCTCCTAGGCGGCGCTTTTCCCTGGGCCGCTCGGCGGGCCATCCGCTACGGAGACGGCTGGTATCCCAACGCGAACAGCGGCAATCCCGATGAGTATATGCCCCGCTTCCGCCAGATGGCGGCCGAAGCGGGGCGCGCACCCCTGCCGGTGACCATCGGCGGCGCCCCCGAAGACCTGGCGCAACTGCAACGCTTCCGCGAATTGGGTGCGGCCCGGGTGAACGTGAGCCTGCCGGCCGAGGGCGCGGATCAGATCCTGCCCATTCTCGACCGCTGGGCAAAATTGATCCAGCAGGTGCGGGGCTGATCGGGCGCAACGGGCGTTGCGCCCGGAAGCGTAAAGGGGGCGGCGACGGCCTGACCAGGTCGCCACCTGGCTCGGCCGAAGCCAATCGCCACTCCGACCGCACCGGATTGGCGATCCGTATCTTACCAGTCTGACGGATCGAAAGAGACGACCCAAGGAGCAAGAAAATGGTAACGACGCACCAACAGATGCCCGGCGGCAACACGCCGGACGCCATCCAGATATCGCCGCTAACTCTCCATATCGGCGCCGAGATCAGCGGCATCGACCTGACCAGGCCGTTACCCGAAGCTCAATTGCAGGCGGTGCGGGATGCCTTCCTGAAGTGGAAGGTCGTCTTCTTCCGCGGGCAACATCTCGACCACGCGCAACAGGTCGCCATGGCCCGCCAGTTCGGAGAGCCCACCATCGGCCACGCGGTCTTCGGTCATGTCGAGGGCTACCCGGAAGTCTACTCGGTCGCCAAGAACCGCACCGCCAACGAGAACCGGACCGCGATGATGGTGACACCCTGGTCCGGCTGGCACACCGACATTACGGCCGCGGTCAATCCGCCCTGCGCGTCCATTCTGCGCGGCGTGACCATTCCGCCCTATGGCGGGGACACGTGCTGGACCAACCTCGTTGCGGCCTACAGCGGACTGTCGCCCACCTTGCGCGGGTTCGTCGACGGGCTGCGCGGCATCCACAAATTCGCGCCACGCGAAGCCGCCAAGTCGGAGAGCGTCTATAACGCTCGCGTGAAACGCCGAGCGCTGGAGAGCGAACATCCTTTGGTGACGGTGCATGCGGAAACCGGGGAGCGGGTGTTGTTCGTCAGCCCATCCTTTCTGAAATCGGTCGTCGGACTGACCCCGCGGGAAAGCCAGAAGCTCCTGGAATTGCTGTGGGAGCACGTCACGCGCCCGGAATACACCGTGCGCTTCAAATGGAACGAGGGCGATATCGCGTTCTGGGACAATCGGTCCACCTCGCATCTGGCGCCGACCGACATTTTTGCGTCGGACTTCGACCGCCAGCTCTACCGCATCACATTGGTGGGCGAACCGCTGGTCGGCGTCGATGGCCAGACATCCCGGTCCATCGAGGGGGAACCGATCCTTTCGGCGGAACATGAATTGCGGATGATGGCGGCGGAATAAACGCTCGGCCGAAGTCAGGATCGCCAATCGCGGGTGCCGCCAGCCGGTGACAACCGCGAACCGGCGCGTTTCGGTTGGGCAGCGGCGTGCCCGGTCTTGTCCCAACGGCACGAACCATTGACTGATAGGTGGTGGCTGTCATTGGGAGCGCAGTGAAGCGATCCGGGGCCTTCGCATCATCTATCCCGTTGGTTGCCCCTGGATTACTTCGCTGCGCTCGCAATGACGGTTGGATGACGGGACCGCCGATGGTTCGGCCAGTTGGTGTCACTCGGCGGCGAGTTCGTAGCGTTCCGGCTGCGCCACCGTCGGCGCATCGCCCCCGATCGTCGTGCGCTGCATCAGGCGCTTGTAGCGGACCGTATCGTACGCCGTCGCCCGGTGCAGGGTCGCGCGATTGTCCCAAATCACCAGATCGCCCTCGCGCCACGCATGCGAGTAGCAGAAGTTCGGCTGCGTCGCGAAATCGTTCAGCCAGTTGATAAAAGCACGCCCTTCCTCGCGCGCCCAACCGATCACATGGGACGCATGGGCACCGGCGTAGATCGCCTTGCGCCCATTCACCGGATTGACCCGCAGCATGACCTGCCAGGCGCCGGGCAATTCGGCCCGCATTTCAGGCGTCATCGACCCGACCGAGACGGTGTCACGCGAATAGACGAGGCTGTGTTCCACAACGAGCCCTTCGAGTTTCAGCTTGATATCGTCCGGCAGCGCCTCATAGGCGGCA
This sequence comes from Asaia bogorensis, assembly GCA_945871455.1. Taxonomy (GTDB): domain Bacteria; phylum Pseudomonadota; class Alphaproteobacteria; order Acetobacterales; family Acetobacteraceae; genus Rhodopila. Next base: position 3,152 of record CAMBXJ010000052.1, on the reverse strand, counting down.
CGCATGCAGGCGAACTCGGTATTGCCGCCTTCGGGCGGCACGATACGCGCCGACAGCAAGGAACACAGCGACGGCACCGGCTTGAAGGAACTGTCCGAATGCCAGAGGTAATTGCCCTTCTGGTAGATCATCCGGCGATCCTCGGGCGGGATCACGGCGCCGGTCCTGATGTCGAGGTTGGATTGGCGCGCGAACGGCGTGCCGGTGGCGGGGTTGGCCTTGCCGGCGATTTCCAGCCGACCGAAGCGCTGGCTGAACGCGATCTGGCGCGCGTCGTCGAGGTCCTGGTCGTGGAACACCAGCACCGAGTATTCCTCGAACGCGGAGCGGATTTCGGCGAACGTCGCATCGTCCATCGGTTCGCCGGTGTTGACACCGCCGATCTCGGCACAGAACAGATCGTGCAGGGGTTTGATCGTGATCGCCACCGAAACGCCTCCTTCTGGATATTCTTGCCGCCAGCCGGTCGCCGTTGGCGCATCCGGCATCGCCCGGGGGCTTGTCGGACGTCGTGTCGCGGCTGCCAGATCCCATTCACTGGTGCCCGTGCGCCGGACCCAGAAGCGATATTCTCCCGGAAGCCGGGACGGGACACAAGCCGGGGGGCCGGATTGCGGGGGGGCCGGAAAAATGGTGGGGTAGGCTATCGCGCCAGCCATCGGGACCAGTCCGCATGGCGCCAATCGGGGAAGGAAACCTGCCATGCCGTTCTATGAAAGAGGCGACGTCCGCATCCATTACGAGGAAGCTGGCTCCGGCTATCCGTTGCTGGTCATCCCCGGCGGAGGCCTGAACGCGGCGATCCCCTACGTGACCGTCAACGGCCCCTTCAACGTGCTGGAGGCCTTCAAGGACCAATACCGGGTCATCACCTTCGATTTGCGCAACGCAAATACCGGCACGTCCTCCGGGCCTTTGGAGGTCGATCGGCCCTGGGATTCCCACACCGATGACCAACTCGGCCTGATGGATCATCTTGGGATCAAGAAATTCCTGTTGATGGGGTTCTGCATCGGCGCGCCGTTTATCTGGAACCTGCTGCGGCGCGCGGCGGATCGGGTCGACGCCGCCGTCCTGGTGCAACCCAGCGGATTCCGGCCGGAAGCGCCGGATCTGTTCTACAACAATAACATGACCGGCTGGGGACCGCCGCTTTGCGCGCGCCGCCCGGACATCACCATGGACAAGGTCGAAGCCTTCCTGACCAAGATGTATCGCGCCAATCCGGATTTCGTCTTCACCGTGCCGCGCGATTTCGTGCGCAACTGCCAGACGCCCATCCTGGTCCTGCCGGACGACGTCCCGGCGCATCCCTATGCCGTGGCCATGGAAACCGCCCGTCTCGCCCCGAACTCCCAGGTCAGTCTGTATCCCTGGAAGGATCCGCCGGACCTGATCCCGCTGGCGGTGCGCCATGTGCGCTCCTTCCTGCGAGAAAACCGCCCGGCAACCTGATACCATCCCCGCACGCCGCTGGCTTGCTTGCACCCAGGGTTCGGTAGCAAGCTGCCAGCGGACAGCAGAGGGCGGCGCGGACAGGCATGCGCCCACAGGAAGGGGGAAACACATGGACCTGAAAGGCGCGGTCGCGCTCGTGACCGGCGGCAACGGCGGGCTGGGACAGCGGATCTGCCACGCGCTGGCCAAGGAAGGCACGCATATTGCCGTGATGTATGCCCAAAGCCGCGACCAGGCCGAAGGTGTCGCCCGGGAGCTGGCGTCCCGCTATCAGATCAACGCCGCCGCCTTCGCCTGCGACATCACCGACCGGGCCGCCGTGGATGCGCTGGTCGGCGCGGTGACCGCGCGATTCGGTCGGCTCGACATCCTGGTGAACGACGCAGCCTACAACAAGTCGATCCCGTTCGCCGACCTCGACGATCTGACCGAGGAGGTCTGGGAAAAGATCATGGCGGTCAACCTGACCGGGCCGATGCGCCTGACCAAGGCGGTCGCGCCCCTCATGAAGGCGCAGGGACAAGGCCGGATCGTCAACATTTCTTCGGTCGCCGGGCTTTCGCCCACGGGGTCGTCCATCGCCTATGCGGTGGCCAAAGCCGGCCTGATCCACCTGACCCGCTGCATGGCGGTCGCCATGGCGCCGGAAACCCTGGTGAACTGCGTGGCGCCCGGCCTGCTGGAAGGCACCCGCGCCACTGCCAACCTGCGCGCCGAACAGGTCGAGCGATCGGCGTCCGGGTCGCTGCTGAAGAAGGCCGCGGACAAGGACGATTGCGCGGATATGGTGGTGACCATGTGCCGCACCGAGACCATGACCGGGCAGACCGTCGTCATCGACTCGGGCCGGGTTTTCCACTGACGGATGCCCTTTGGCCGCCGCCTGAGTTGAGTTCGGCGTCGGAAGCCGATAACCTTAACCCCCTATGAAGCCGGTCGCATCCCACCCGGCCATTGGAAAAGACAGAAGGCCAGAAACACATTATGTCCGCAACACAAGAAAAACCGCCCGTCGGACGGGTCCAGAATCCGAACAAGGCCGCGGTCCGGGTCGCCTTCGATCCGCTGCGCCCGACCGAGAAGCCGCAGGAATTCTACGACGACATCAAACAGAAATTCGCCGATGCCCGCGATCTACGCCTGAGTTACCGGCCGGATGGACGCGCGCAATACACGTCGGAACTGACGGGCGAACTCGCGAAGTATGAGGTCGATCCCTACGCCGAAACCACCATCGAGAGGGAAGCGATCAACGACACCGTGGAATGCCTGCTGATCGGCGGGGGCTTTTCCGCCCTGCTGACCGCGGCCCGCCTGCGCGAACGCGGCGTGCAGAGCATCCGCATCGTCGAACGTGGCAGCGATGTCGGCGGCACCTGGTACTGGAACCGCTATCCCGGCGCCGCCTGCGACGTTTCCGCCTACGACTACCTCCCCCTCCTCGATGAGCTCGGCTATGTCCCCGGCAGTTTCTTCGCCAAGGGGCCGGAGATTTTCGCGCATTGCCAGGCGATCGCCCGGAAGTACAACCTGTACGAACTCGCGGTGTTCCAGACCACGGTCGTGTCCACCGCGTGGGACGCGAAGGCGAAGCTGTGGCGGGTCAAGACCGACCGCGGCGACACGCTGTCAGCGCAGTTCGTGGTGTGCGCCAACGGCACCCTGTCCAAGCCCAAGCTATCGAAGATCGCGGG
>CAMBXJ010000051.1 GCA_945871455.1 Asaia bogorensis | reverse complement strand
GTCCGCGCCGACCACGACCAGGTCCGTCTTTTTGGAGACGCTGTCGATCACCTTGGCACCGAGTGCCTCGGCGCGCGCCTTGGCCTCTGGCCGCGTCATGGCTTCCAGGGTGCCCGTGAAGACGATCGTCTTGCCGCTCAGGGCACTGTCGCTCACGTCCATTGGGACGACGGTCTCGACCGACACCACCTCGGTCAAGGCGCCGATCGTCGCCAAATTTTTGGGTTCGCCGAAGAAATCCACCAATTCCTCGGCAATCACGGGGCCAATGCTGGAGATATTGCCCAACTCGCTGCGTTCGTCGGATCCGATGATATTGGCCTTGGCCAGGTTGGTCGTGAGATTTTCCAGGCTCGTGTAGTGTCGCGCCAAAAGCTTGGCGTTTGCCTCCCCGATGTGGCGGATGCCGAGTGCGAAGATGAACCGATCGAGCGGCACGCTGCGTCGGTTCTCGATCGCCTGCAACAGATTGCGCACACGCTTCCGATCAGGCTGGGATTTCTTTCCCGCTTCCTTGCCCCATCCCTTTAGCTGCACGATCTCGGGTTCCCGATCCTTCAGACGGAACAGGTCCGCGGGCCCGGTCAGCCATCCTTTCTCGTAGAACTCGGTGATGATCTTCTCGCCAAGCCCATCAATGTCGAACGCCCCGCGGGAGACGAAATGGATCAGCCGTTCCACCCGCTGCGCCGGGCAGATCAACCCGCCGGTGCACCGGCGGACGACCTCCCCCGGAGGGCGCACGGCGTGGCTGCCGCAAGCGGGGCAGGTGTCGGGATAGGTGTAGGGCACGGACTCGGGCGGGCGATGTTCCAGGACGACCGAGACGATCTGAGGGATCACGTCGCCGGCGCGTTGCAGGATCACCGTGTCGCCGACCCGGACGTCCTTGCGGGTGATCTCGTCCTCGTTATGCAACGTGGCACGCGCCACCAGGACGCCCCCGACATTGACCGGTTCCAGTTCCGCGACCGGGGTCAGTGCGCCCGTGCGGCCCACCTGGATGCGGATCTCGCGCAATACGGTGGTGGCCTGTTCGGCGGGAAATTTCCATGCCGTCGCCCAGCGTGGGGATCGGCCGACAAACCCCAGGCGGCGTTGCAGGGTCAGATCGTCGATCTTGTACACCACGCCATCGATGTCATACGCCAACGCAGCCCGCTCGGCGGCGATCTTGCTTTGGAACGCGGCGGCCTCTTCCTCGGTCGTCAGGCGTTCGGACAGGGGATTGACCGCGAAACCCCATTCCCGCAGGCGTTGCAGAAATTCCCAATGCGAGTTGGCTACCGGTTCGCTGGTTTCACCCTGCGAATACGCGAATAGCGACAGGCGACGGCCGGCGGTGATCCGGGTGTCCAATTGGCGGAGACTGCCGGCCGCGGCGTTGCGCGGATTGGCGAAGAGTCGTGGCCCGGAGCCAGGTCGTGGCTCCTTCAGGGCCTGGTAGGCCTCTATCTGGGATTCATTCAGGGCCAGAAAATCCGCCTTGGTCATGAAGACCTCGCCGCGGATTTCGATCAGGGCCGGCACCTTGCCCGTCATGCGCAAGGGCAGCGCCGGCATGGTGCGCAGGTTGGCGGTGACATCTTCCCCCTCCGTGCCGTCGCCGCGTGTTGCGCCATGCACAAAGCGCCCGTTTTCGTAGGTCAGGTTGATCGACAGGCCGTCGATCTTCGGCTCGCCGACCAGCGGAAGCGGTTCGGTCCAGCCGAGGAAACGCTTCGCCCGGGCGCGGAACTCGGCAAACTCCTCGGCATCGAAGGCGTTGTCGAGCGATAGCATCGGGATACGGTGGCGCAGTTTCGCGAAGCCGCTTTCCGGTGTGTCGCCGATGCGGTGCGTTGGGGAGTCGGTGCGGATCAGGCTAGGGAACCGCGCTTCGATCGCCGCGTTGCGTCGGCGCAGGGCGTCGTACTCGGCGTCGGTAATCTCCGGCGCGTCCTTCTGGTGATAGGCGCGATCGTGATGGGCGATCGTCCCGGCCAGGTCGCGGAGTTCGCCAGCGGCCTCCGCTTCGGTCAGGTCCTGAACATCGCGCGGGTCGGGGGTTGCGGGGTCAATCATGCGATTATCGGTGAGCCTTGTGCGGTCCGACACATATGCCACCCCGCTTCCGAGTGGGAAGAGGCTGCCGTTGGGAATCTGGCGCGCCACGGAAGTAGCGCGCGCTAGGATCAACGTTCAGCGGGCCGATGCGCGCCGGTTCCGAGACACGCCGCCAAGCACGAGCGGTAGTTGAGCGACCGGCGCGAACTTCAGAGCATGATCGTGCTGAGCGGAACGAAACAGTGCGTGAATCATGCGATCAAACGAAGAGCTAGAGCGGTTTGCGGTTTCCAGGCAGTGTGAAACCGCGCTAGCCTTTCATTCGACGGCCTTTCGCGCGGTGGCGGCTGACCATCAACACCAGGCCGCCCGCCAAAAGGGCCATGGAAGTTGGCTCTGGCACCGTGGCGGCGGCCTCTATGTCCGCTGCGGATAGGGCGTGGTTGAAAATCAGGAGTTCGTCGATATCCCCCGCGAAGCGGGCATCCGCGGTGGCATTGAGTTGGGCGTTGGTGGGGCCGGTGGCTGCCCAGCCAATGCGGGCGTAGGTAGCGGGGCTGACATCTACAACGCCCACCGCGGGATTGGTGACGCTGTTCTGCAGAACCCCATCGACATAGACCGATCCGGTCGTGCCGCTACGCACGGCCGCGAGATGATGCCAGTTGCCATCGTTCAGGACCGTGGTTCCGGTAGTGGACACGAAATTAGCCCCGCCATCGCGAAAATAGAGATTGGGCTGCTCCGTGATATTCAGGCTCAGAAAGTAAGTTTGAAGACCGCCATAGTTCAGGAACAGAATGTTTCCCGCGGGGAAATTCGTCGTAAATCGGACCCAGGTCGTTATGGAGAGATCGCCTCCCAGGAAATTCAGGGTGGCATTATTCAGGACACTGATGCCTGCATCGGTGCCGTTGAAACGGAACGCCTGACCCACCACTCCGGGCGTGAATGTCAGCCCGCCCTGGAGGATGCCATGGTTACCGCCGGCCGAATCGAGCGTATTGCCTTCTGCCCGCCAGGCGCTGACGAGCGTTGCGTAGACCGACGAAGTAGTTGCCATGGTCAACGCCACGATCAGGACAACAATGCCAACGATACGCTGTGATCTGTTTTTCATGGTTGCTTCCCCCGTTAAAAATATTCTGGCTTTGCTGTGGCGCTGATGATGGGCGGTTCTTGCAGCTACATGACCGGACTGAGAAGCAGGACTGAGATAGTCTAGTCACAAGCCTTGCGCGATGTTGCCAGCCCGATTGTCGATTATCCTGACGCCCGAAGAACCAGGCACAAAAACAGGAATGTCTCAGTTTTAACGCTCCGCTCGTGACAATACGATCGCGAGTTGTCGCTGGCAAGCAAAACGAGTTCGGTTTGGGCCCAACGATGCCGAGCATGATGGGCAGGGGGCCTCGCGCGCAAGGGCGAGAGAAGCGATGATCGCCGATCGCGATCGGCTGCCGCGGGCAACGGAAGTGGTCGCGACGAACATCTCTTGTTTGAACGATCGTGCCTCACTGTCGCGTCGGGCAGGCCCGAGGCCACCCAAAGGGTCAGGCCTCACGGAACCCGTAAACCGCCCCGCGGCGTCTCGGACCACATGCGTCCCGTCCCAGGCGGGTTGGGACGGGCATCTATCGGCAGGCTGGGGTCCGGGCCTATTCCGCGGCGACGGTTTCCGGCATTCCCAGGTCCTTAAGCCTTGGCGCGACCTCCTTGCCGAACAGGGCGATGTTCGCCTTGGCTTCCTGATGGGTCAGGTAGCCGCCCTGTCCGAAGAACAACAGGTGCCCAACGCCGCCCATCCGGGCATTGAAGGCCTTCAACTGGTTGTAGACATCGTCAGGTGTGCCGGCGAACACGGTGTCGGTGTCCATGAACTGCTGCACGGTGGCGGTGCGGTGGTTGATCGGATTGCCCTTCTGGTCGCTGACAATCCGGTTGCCGCGCGGTCCGGATTTCAGGATCGCGACATTCGCGCCCAGGGAGTTATAGCCGGGCGGATTGCTGAACTCTTCGGCGACGACCGGGGACGTTCGAACGTAGTCTGCGATGATATCGGCCCGGCGCAGCCCTTCTTCCCTGGTATTGCCGACGCCGATGATGGCGGCGAAGGCGAAGCGATCCGGTCCGGCTTCCCATCCCAGTTCGCGGGCGCGCTTGCGGTAGGCGTCGTACATCGGTTTCGCCAGGCCGCCCGACAACAAGGTGCCAACGACATGGCCGCGTTCGGCTGCCAGGGTGCCGGTTTCCACGCTCATGCCGGTCATCCACACCGGTGGCGTGGGCTGCTGGATCGCCCTCGGCCAGATGTTGACGTTCCGATAATGGAAGAACTCCCCTTCCCAACTGAACGGTCCGGAAGTGGTGGACATGGCCTTCAGGATCAGGTCATGCGCTTCCCAGTAGCGCCGCATCAGGCGCGCGGGATTGGAGTTGGCGGGCGCGATTTCGTAAGGTGCGCCCTTGACCAGGCCCATTTCCAGCCGGCCGCCGCTGACACAGTCGAGCCAGGCCATTTCCTCGGCCACGCGCACCGGGTCGGGGCGGTTGGCGATCGGATTGCCCAGGGTCAGCAGGCGTGCCTTCTTGGTTTCGCGGGCAATGATCGACAGCGCCATCGGCACTGATACCGTCATGCAGGTGGCGGTGCTGTGATGCTCATTCACCATGATGTCGAGGCCGACCTCGTCGCAGAGGGCGAATTCATCCAGATAGCGATTGAGGAGTTTGCCGGCCTCGACCGGGTCGACATTCTCGCTGGGGAAATTCACCCGCAGGGACCCACGGGCGAGGCCTTTTTCCCATGCCGGGTGGTAGGCCATCTCGGAGAAATACCAGGTGCGCATTGTCGTGGCTCCTGTCTGCCTAGAGTGTCTTGGCGAATGTGGTGACGCGATCGGCGAACGCCCGGGGCTGTTCCCAGTGCGGATAGTGGCCGGCGGCGGCCATGATTTCCATGGTGGCACCGACGATCTCGGCCTGCCATCCCCGGCCATAGGCCTGCGAGACGATACCATCCTGCTCGCCCCAGAGCAGCCTGGTCGGGATGTCGATCCGGTGCAGCCAGCGCCGGAGCCTGGGGTTGTGCATGTATGGCTTCCAGCCGAACAGCGCGAGCGCCTCGCGACCGCGCGCAATGCCGGCCAGCTCGGTATCCGGCAGGGCGGTGTGGTCGATCGCCCCGAGGGTGGGGTCGGCCCAGGCCAGCTTCATGAACTCGGCGCGGGGCATGCCGTGCATGTCGGCAATGTCGCGATCCAGCACGCCGCCGATCTTGATGCCGAGCGGCGCGGCGAGGAGGAGGCCGGCGAAGGGGGAGGTGTCGCGGACGGCCATCTCGGCGGCGACCCAACCCCCGAAGCAGGACCCGACGAGCAGTGCCTTGTCGAGTTCGAGCTGTTTGGCGAGATCGAGATAGAGATAGGCGAGGTCATCGACGGTGCCGAACCAGTCGGGCAGGGCGGAGCCGCCGAACCCGGGGTGGTGTGGCGCGATAACGCGGAACGATCCGGCCAGTGTGTCCAGCCAGGGGCGCTGGGGTTGCAGGCCCTCTCCGGCATGCAGGAACAGCAATGGACGGCCTTGACCGCGTTCCTCGATTTCGAGCGAGACGCCCGCGACGGTGACATGACGGCTCATGGTCTGATGGCCGCGGGGCTTGGTGGGGTGCCCATGGGTTTCCTCCGGCATTTTGCTGGGCCGGAGTTTACGGGTTGTGTGGTGGGGGGCAATGGTCGGCGGGGGCTGTGGCGCCGCCAGGCGTCACTGATCAATTAATGGGCCACATGGACGTTGTGTGGTCATAGAATAGACGAATTATAGGCATTGTGAAGAAAATGCCGAAAATGGCCACAAATTCTCATTGTGCGTCGCAGCAATTGCCGTTAATTTCTGAGCATGCTCGTCGTGTCCGCCGATTTGATCGGCGATATGATGAATATTACGGCAGAAAGGAGCCAACATGCATCGACGCACCAGCCCGCCCTCGCGCGGCCTCTCCCGGCGAAATCTGCTCAAATCCACGGCCGCGGTCACCGGAGTCGCCATCGGTTCGGGGGCCGTCACCGGCTTCCCAACGATCTGGGCGCAGAATATCAAGGACGTGGTCCTGTTTCATGCCGGCCCACCCGTCACCGCGATCCCCGCGATCGCCGAACAGGCAAACAAGGATCTGGGCTTCAAGATCCAGATGCAGGCGACCGAGCAGGCCGATCTGCTGAACCGCTTCCTGTCGCAGTCATCCTCGATCGACTGCGCCGATGTCAGCATCACCTTCATGAAATACCTGGTCGGGCGCAACGTCTTGCAGGCCATTCCCGTCAACAAGGCGAAAGACTGGGACAAGACGATCCCGCTGTTTACCAAGAGCCAGTACCCCGACGGGCGGATGGCGTCGAAACAGGGCACGGCGCCGTACAAAGTGCTGTACGCCACCGATGCAAGCGGCCAGAAATTCCATGACGGCCCAACCGAGTGGCTGACCGGTGTTCCCACTGTCACCAACGCCGACACCCTGGGCATCCGTCCGGACCTCGTGTCACGCAAGATCACCAGTTGGGCCGACCTGCTGTCCCCCGATTTCAAGGGCAAGACCGCGCTGCAGGATCAGCCGACCGTCGGCGTGATCGACGTGGCGATGGCGCTGGAGGCGCGCGGCGACGTCAAATACGTCGACAAGGGCAACATGACCAAGGCCGAGATCGATCAGACGATCAAGGCCATGATGGACATCAAGAAAAGCGGCCATTTCCGCTCCTTCTGGACCACGTTCGACCAGTCCGTGAACCTGATGGCGTCGGGAGAGGTGGTGATCCAGTCCATGTGGTCTCCGGCGGTGGCGGCGGTGCGATCCCGCGGGATCGCCTGCACCTATCAGCCGCTGAAAGAAGGTTTCCGGGGCTGGGGCTATACGTTGGGCGTCATGAAGCACCTGACCGGCCTGAAGCTGGATTGCTTCTACGAATACCTGAATTGGTACACCAGCGGCTTCGAAGGCGCCTTCATCGCGCGCCAGGGCTACTATGCCGCACAGCCGGAGAATGCCCGCAAGTTCCTGACCGCGGATGAGTGGGACTACTGGTACGGTGGCAAGCCGGCCGCGACCGACATCCTGAGCCCCTACGGGAAGCTGATGGAAAAGGCGGGCAATGTCCGCGACGGCGGCGCCTTCTGGGATCGCCTGGGCAATATCGCCGTATGGAATTCAGTGATGGACGAGGATCGTCATCTGACCCGCAAGTGGAACGAATTCATCACATCCTGAACAGGAACCGAAACCATGCAGCTCGGTGTTTTCATACCCATCGGCAACAATGGCTGGCTGATCTCCACCACGTCGCCGCAATACAAGCCCAGTTTCGACCTCAACAAGACCATCGTGCAGAAGGCGGAGGGCTTCGGCTTCGACTTCGCCCTGTCGATGATCAAATTCCATGGCTTTGGCGGCCCGTCGCAGTTCTGGGACTACAACCTGGAATCCTTTACCCTGATGTCGGGCCTGGCCGCGGTCACCAGCCGCATCCAGTTGTTCGCCACCTGCGCCGTGCTGACCATGCCACCGCCGGTCGCGGCGCGCATGGCGGTAACGATCGACAGTATTTCGCACGGCAGGTTCGGGGTGAACCTGATCACTGGCTGGCAGCGGCGTGAATACACGCAGATGGGCATCTGGCCGGGCGCTGATCACTACAAGCGCCGCTACGACTATTGCACCGAATACGTGAACATCATGCAGGAGCTTTGGGGCACCGGCCGTTCGGACTTCAAGGGCGACTTCTTCCAGATGGACGACTGCCGCTGCCTGCCGATGCCGACCGCGAAAATCCCCATCATCTGCGCCGCCCAAAGCGATGCCGGGACGAAGTTCGCCGCGGAACACGCCGATTATAATTTCTGCGCGAGCTTCGGCTACAACGCCCCGACGGCGGTTGCACCTTCCGTCGCTCGCCTCGTCGCCGCGAACAAGGCGGCCGGGCGCGATTGCGGCGCGCTGATCCTGACCATGATCATTGCCGATGAAACCGACGCCGCCGCCAACGCGAAGTGGGACCATTACAAGGCCGGCACCGACCTGGAAGCGCTGGCCTATCGTGATGCGCAGGCCGAAGACGATCCCACGACCGACATCTATGCCCAGCCACATCGCCGCAAAATCCTCGGCACCAACAAGCTGCCCACCAACCAGGGCGTGCTCGTCGGCTCCTATGCCTCGGTCGCGCGGATGCTGGATGAGTTGGCGGAAGTGCCGGGTGTGCGCGGTGTGATGATGACATTCGACGACTTCGTCATCGGCATGGAGCAGTTCGGCACGCGGATCATGCCGCTGATGCGGTCCCGGGAGCAGTCGAGGCTGGCCGCATGAGCTCAGCGCAGGAAGCACTGGGATCGGTGCGGCAGGGCGGGCCGGCAAAAGCCTGGCCCCGCCCGCGGCTGGCGCCCTGGATGGTATCGTGGCTGCAGGTCAGTCCGCTGGCGCTGATCCTGTTCGTGCTGTTCGCGTTGCCGACCATCCTGTTCCTGGTGGTCAGCTTCTTCGACTATGACCGGACCGGCATCTATCCCGCGTTCATGCTGGACAACTACGCGGACCTGGTGAACTCCCCGGCGACGATCCGGGTCTATCTGAGCTCTGTGAAATTCGCCGTGATCGTCTGGGCGATCACGCTGTTCGTGGGCTTCAACGTCGCTTACTTCCTGGTGTTCCATATTCGCAGCAACACCGTCCGGATGGTGTTCTTTCTGCTGTGCGCGATCCCGTTCTGGACCTCGGGGATCATCCGCACCATCGCCTGGATCCCGTTCCTGGGGCTGAACGGGGCGTTCAACCAGGCGCTGATGGGTGCCGGCATCACCGAAGCGCCGTTGCAGTTCCTGCTGTTCTCGGATTTCTCGGTGATCATCGCCTATGTGCATCTGTTCACCCTGCTGATGATCGGTCCCATCGCCAACTCGCTGGCCAAGATCGATCCGGCGTTGATCGAAGCGGCCCGCGATGCCGGTGGCAGCCGCTGGCAGGTCATGGTCAACGTGGTGATTCCGCTCTCCAAGACCGGCATCGTGCTGGGTTCGGTGCTGGTGTTCACCCAGGTCATGGGCGATTACTTCGTGGTGAAGGCCATGAGCGGTGGGCAGAGCGCGTCGATCGTTTCGGCGTTGTCGACCGAGATCCAGGCGATGCAATATCCACCCGCCGCCGCCAATGCGATGGTCCTGGTGCTGTTCACCGCGATCATGGTGGCCGGAATGATGCGGATCGTCGATGTCCGCAAGGAACTGGTGAAGTAGCATGATGGTAGGACTGTCCCGCACCGTCGGGGGCACCGATCGACGCCCCTGGACGTTCTATGCCCTGGGAGCGCTGTTCTTCGGGTACATGGTGTTCCTGTATGGGCCCATGGTGGTGATCTATGTGTTGTCGTTCCAGGGAGAGAACGGTGGCGTCACCTTCCCGATGACCGGATTCTCCCTGGTCTGGTTCGCCGATATCGTGAAGCCGGGCCAGATGGCCAACGTGCCAGACAGCTTCGGCAGGTCCATGGCGCTGGCTGCCATCATCAGCGTGATCACAACGGTGGTCGCGGTCGCGGCGGGCCTTGCCTTCCGCCGGCCGTTCCCTGGGTCGGGCGCGGTGTTCTACCTCGCCGTTGCCAGTCTCGTCATGCCCAGCCTCCTCGTCGGTTTCGGCATCGGGCTCGGCTTTCGCCTGTTTGGCTGGAATGCCAGCCTGTTTACGTCCGGGCTGGGCGCGCAGCTTACCTGGACACTGCCGTTTGGCGTATTGGCGATGTTCGCGGTGGTGAACCGCTTCAACCGGTCATGGGAGGAAGCGGCGACCGACCTCGGCGCCAGCCCCTGGCAGCGGCTGCGTCATGTGACCCTGCCCATTCTGATGCCCGGGATCACCGGCGTGGCGATGGGGGCCTTCACCCTGTCCTATGACGAGTATGCTCGCACCACCCTGACCATCGGACCCAAAAACACCCTGCCGTTGGAAATCTATGCGCTGATATCGTCAGCCACATCGCCGATGCTGTTCGCCATCGGCACGGTGACGACCGGGCTGTCATTCCTGATTATCGGCACCACGGTGGCGTTGATACTGCGTATGCAGCGCCGCCGAGCGGCTGCGTCTTTGAAGGTTGGTTGAAACAATGGATACGAGATTCGACGTCGAACTGATCGAGACCACCAAGCGCTATGGCACCACCACCGCGGTGGACGCGATCTCCCTGCGGATTCCCCGCGGCAGCTATTGCTGCCTGCTGGGACCCAGCGGCTGCGGCAAGACCACGACCTTGCGCATGATCGCCGGGCATGAGGCGATCACCGAGGGCGACGTGCTGATCCAGGGCAACAACGTCTCCGACCTGACGCCGATCGAGCGTGGCACGGCGATGATGTTCCAGAGCTACGCGCTGTTCCCGCATCTGAACTGCCTGGATAATGTCGCGTTCAGCCTGAAGATGCGTGGCGTGAAGAAGTCCGAGCGGCACGCGAAGGCGCGCGAATATCTCGCGCTGGTGCATATGCAGGATTACGCGATGCGCCTGCCGTCGCAGTTGTCGGGTGGGCAGCAGCAGCGGGTTGCCCTCGCGCGGTCGCTGATCACCCGGCCGAAAGTCCTGCTGCTGGATGAGCCGTTGTCGGCGCTGGACCCGTTCCTGCGGATCAAGGTGCGGGAGGAACTCAAGCGTTTGCAGCGGGAACTCGGCATCACCTTCATCCACGTGACGCACAGCCAGGATGAAGCGATGGCGATGGCCGATCTGATGGTGGTGATGGAGGATGGGCATATTCGCCAGGCGGGCCCGCCGCGGGAGGTGTTTGAGCGTCCGATCAGCCCGTTCATCGCCCGCTTCATCGGCGGTCACAACGTGCTGCCGGGCGTGAACGGCAAGGTTGCCGTGCGCGCGGACCGATGCCGGTTGGGCGTCGCGGGCGATGGGCCGTTCGTCAGCGGCCGGGTCACCGCGGTGGAATACCAGGGCACGATGGTGCGCGTGGCGATGGCGACCGACCCCGGCGACGAAGCGTCCGCTCTCGTCCCCGACGGCGATTTCTATGCGCGTCCGGTGGAGCCGGGCGACCCTGCCATCCTGACCTGGTCGGAACGGGACGTGCATAGGCTGGCGGAAGCGTAGCAACCGGTTCCGACGTGGCAGACCGGTCGCACGCGCCGGCGACTGGTCTGGCCGCCGGGGTGGTAGCGGCGGCTGCGTTCAGTCGGCCCCGCGACATTTGATCATGCGCAACGGCGTGTAGGTCAGCGCCACGGCGCCATCCTGCTTCACCACCTTGTTACGGGTGCGCACGAGACCGCGGCCCGGGCGGTTCTTCGACAGGCGGGCCTCGATCACTTCCACTTCCACATGGATCGTGTCGCCGGCGAAAACCGGGCCGTGGACGTTCAGTTCCATGTGCAGAAAGGCGAATCCTGTATGCTGCATGGTGGATTGCACCAGCAGACCCTCGGCGAAGCAGTAGCCTAGCGCACCGGGGGCGAGGCGCTGCTTGATATCGGATTCCTCTTTCAGGAATTCGATGTTCGTGAACAGCACCTCGACCATGCCGGTGGCATTGACGAAATTGGTGATGTCGGCCTCGGTGACGGTGCGGCCGATGGTCTTGAAGACGCGACCTACCGGGAGGTCTTCGTAGTACATGCCGAGTCCGACGGTTTCCATGCGATGTCTCCTGTTGAGGCCTGATTCCGGCCGTTTCGCTCGGCAGAATGACGACCGAATATGTGGGCGGCAAGCACGCCACCCTTGCCTCCAACCCCGTCCAGGACGAAACTGTCTCCAATCAGTCAAGAGGATCCAAGACATGGCTAGCGAATACGACATCGTCATACGCGGCGGCACCATCATGGATGGCAATGGCGGCACGCCCTATATCGGCGACGTTGCTGTCAAGGACGGCAAGATTGCCGCGGTCGGCACGGTCTCCGGCAGCGGTACGGAGGAGATTGACGCCGCCGGCCTGTCCGTCACGCCGGGCTTCGTCGACATCCACACCCATTACGACGGCCAGGCGATGTGGGACTCCCACCTCGCGCCGTCGTCCTGGCACGGCGTCACCACCGTGGTGATGGGCAATTGCGGCGTCGGCTTCGCGCCCGTGCGCAAGGACACCCAGGATGCGGTCGTCGGCCTGATGGAAGGGGTGGAAGACCTGCCCGGCCCGTGCCTGAACGAAGGCCTGGACTGGAGCTGGGAGACATTCTCCGAGTATCTGACCGCCCTGGAGCGGCGCAAGCACGACATCGACTTCTGCGCCCTGCTGCCACACGCCCCGATGCGGGTCTATGTGATGGGCGACCGTGCGATGAACCTGGAAGACGCCAACCAGGAAGACATTCAGCGCATGCGGGAAATCACCGCCGACGCCGTGCGGGCCGGCGCGTTCGGGTTCTCGACCTCTCGCACCATCGCGCACAAGACCCTGGCCGGTGACAACACGCCCACGTTGCGCGCCCAGGAGGCGGAATTGATGGGCATCGCGATGGGGCTGAAGGATGCGGGGAAGGGGTTCATCGAGATGACCTCCGACTGGAATACCCCCGATCCGGCGACGGAATTCGCCATGGTCCGCCGGATCATGGACGCCTGCGGCCGGCCGCTGGTGTTCTCCATCAATCAGCGCCATGACCGCACCGAGGCATGGAAGGACCTGTTGTCGCTGTCGGCCCAGGCCGCCGCCGATGGGCTGCCCGTTCGCTGCGTCGCTCCGCCGCGTCCGATCGGCGCCTTGTTGGGCCTGACCGGCAGCCAGAACCCCTTTGCAGGGACCCGGACCTATCATTCGATCGCCGACCTGCCGCTGGACCAGCGCGTGGCCGCGATGCGCGATCCGGAGGTCCGGGCGAAAATCCTGGCCGATGACCCGACCGAGTTCAACACTTGGTCCCTGCTCAGCCGGGTCGGCTATGCGCGGATGTTCCATTTCAGCGATCCGCTGAACTACACGCCGTCGCGCGACGACAGCATCACCGCGATCGCCGAACGCACCGGCAAGACGCCGGAAGAAGTCGCCTACGACATGCTGATCGCTGATGACGGCCGCGGCTTCATCTTCGCCTGCCTCGTCAACTATGCGAACTACGACCTGGAAGCCGTGAAGACGATGTATGCGCAGGAGCATGTCATCCCGGGCCTGAGCGACGGCGGTGCGCATGTGGCGTTCATCTCCGATGCGTCCTTCCCGACATTCCTGTTCAGCTACTGGGGCCGTGACCGGGGGGAGGACCGGATGTCGATCCCCGATCTGGTGCGTCGCCAGACGCGGGAGCCGGCGCGGTTCGCCGGCCTGCATGATCGGGGCCTGCTAGCGCCCGGCATGAAGGCCGACATCAACGTGATCGATTTCGCGAATTTGGCGTTGGAGCGGCCAAACATGGTGGTCGATCTGCCGGCGGGCGGGCGGCGGCTGATGCAGAAGGCGCGCGGCTATGCGGCGACGGTGAAGGCCGGGCAGATTACCTACCGCAATGGTGTTGCGACCGGCGCGCTGCCGGGTGGGCTGGTGCGCAGCATGGAAGCGACAGCCTAACCACGCGATCGCGGGGGACGATCACACCGTCCCCCGTGCCCGCTCGGCTTTTTTTACCCTGACTTCGTGGTCGCCTGCGCTTCCAGGGCTTCTTTCTCGATCTCGGCGACCAGTTCCGGTGCCAGATGCTGGGTCAGCCGCTGGATGATATTGGTCAGCTGCGCGATCTCCTGCTCCCGCAGCAGGTCGATCTTGTTGTGCAGCAACTCGATTTCCAACTCCGCCTTTACGTTGATCCGATAGTCGTGTTCGGCGTGCCGGCGATCGATCTCGCCCTGCCGGTTTTGACTCATCATGATGATGGGCGCGGCATAGGCGGCTTGAAATGATAGCACCAGATTCAGCAGGATGAACGGGTACGGGTCCCAGGCCGAGATGAACCCGACTATATTGAGGATGATCCAGATCCCGAGAATGACGCTCTGGATGATGATGAACCGCCACGATCCGACAGTCGCCGCGACAAAATCCGCAACCAACGCACCGGTCGACTTCGCGTGCTCGGGGGGGTGACGTGCCGGACCGT
>CAMBXJ010000050.1 GCA_945871455.1 Asaia bogorensis | reverse complement strand
TGTGGCGTTGTCGGCTATAAGCCCACCGCCCGTCGGGTGCCGATCGCCGGAGTCCTGCCGTTGGCGCCTTCGCTTGATTCGGTAGGACCGTTGGCGCCGACGGTCGCCTGTTGTGCGGCGATCGACGCGATCCTGGCCGGGCAGGCCCCCGCGGGCGTGACGCCGATTCGGCTGGATGGGCTACGGCTGGCCGTGCCCGACAACGTCGTGCTGGACGGCATGGACGCGACGGTCGCGGCGGCGTTCGATCGAGCGTTGGGCGTTTTGGCGGCGGCCGGCGCCCGGGTCGTTCGCACTCGGTTCACTCAGTTCGACGAGCTTCCGGCGGTGAACGCCAAAGGCGGTTTCGCGGCATCCGAGGCCTATGCGTGGCACCGATCCCTGCTGGCGACGAAAGGCAACGAATACGACTATCGGATCGGGGCGAGGATCGCCCGTGGGGAGGGAATGAGCGCGGCTGACTATCTGGATCTTGTCGCGGCGCGGGCGCGGATCGTGGCGGATTTCGATATGGCGACGCGGGAATTCGATGTGCTGGTGATGCCGACCGTGCCGATAATCGCACCCCGGATCGCCGATCTGGATGACGAACGGGCTTACAACCGGATCAACATGCTTGTGCTGCGCAACACGGCACTGGGGAATTTCCTGGACCGGTGTTCGATCAGCATCCCGTGCCATCGGGCGGGCGATGCTCCCGTCGGGTTGATGCTGATGGGGGAAACGATGGGCGACCGGCGCCTGTTCGATATCGCGGCGGCGGTGGAGGCGGTACTTTAGGGCGCCATCGCCCTGGGCGGGTCGCGTTGATTCCGAGAGGTTGCGTTGGTCAGCGTGCCCCGGCCAATGCGCGGTCCACCACGTCTGGGTCTTGCGCGATGACGAGCAGCAGAACGCGGGCAGCCTGTTCCGGCTGACGCCGATGCTGTTCCCAGTCGCGCACGGCGGCCGGGCTGAACCCAAACCGTTGGGCAAAGCCTTCCTGGCTGAGGCCGAGTTTGGCGCGGATGGATTTGACGTCCACTTCGTCGGGCACGTGGGCGACGAAACCATCTGTCGTGTCGCCGCGCGCATAGGCCCGCGCGGTGCGAACGCTTTGTAGGATACGGCTACCAGCCTTGGACATAACGGCGCACTCCCTGTCGATAGTCTTCGGCCAAACCACCCAGTTCCTTGCGGAGTTCGTTCCGTTCGGCCTGGGTCAGATCGACCTTGTCACCCTTCGCGAACACGTTCAGCAGAAAGACCGGAATATCTTGCCCGGCATAGAACGTGATCACGCGGTATCCGCCGCTTTTCCCTTGTCCTCGGCCGGAAAAACGCAGCTTGCGCGCGCCACCGGTGCCAGGAATTTCATCCCCCGCGGCCGGTTCCTTGGCAAGCCTGGCGACGATCCGACCGCGTTCTTCGGCGGTCAGCCCGGCATCCGAGGCGTCCCGCAGATAGTCCGGCGTTTCGACAACCGACTGCAGCATCCGATGTCCCTGGGAGGAGAGAAGTGCAGTTGGTCACCTACGCCTGATTTCCTGCCAAAGTGTTACCGTGAGGATGGAAAGCGAGGCCTTTATACGGCAATGCCGCAGATGGGGCAATTTTTTTTTGCCCTCAGGGCTGTGGGCCGTCATAGCCCTCAATGATCAGCAGGTCGGCCTCCGACTGGCCATCGCGCAGGGCTTTGGCGGCCATGTATTCGGCGGAGTGGTAGCAGGCGACGGCGGTATCGTAGTCCTTGAATTCGATCACGACGTTGCGGGCGCGGGGCTTGCCCTCGGGGGCTTCGAACCGCCCGCCGCGGATGACGAAGCGAGCACCATACTTGCCGAACGCGGCTGCGTTGGCGGCGACGTATCCCTTATAGCCCTCGGGATCCGTCACATCGACCCGCGCGATCCAGTAACCTTTTGCCATGTGTGTCTCCTATCGGGGTGGGCGTCCCGCCAGCAGCGCCGCCAATGTCGGTTCGATCGCCTCCGCCATCAGCGCCTGCCCGGCTGGGCTGGGGTGCAGCGGTGCGGCGGGCGGGGTCAGTTTGGGGTCATAGTATAGCCCGCGGTTCAGCACCCCATTCCGCATGAACACGGGGCTGACATCCAGGAAAGCGACCTCATGCCCGCGCGGGAACCGCGCTGCGAGGGCCTTGTTGATGGTCAGGGTGGTCTCGGTCGTCCAGGCCGAGCGGTCACTGGGCAGAACGCCGAGCAGGAGGATGCGGGTGGTGGGAAGACGCTTGCGCAGGGCGAGAAGGATCGCGTCGATGCCGGCAAGGGTGTGTTCGGCGGACCAACGCAGTCGGCCCAGATTGTTGGCACCGATCAGCACGATCGCCACTTTGGGGGATATTCCGGACACTTCCCCATTCTCGATCCGCCACAGCAGGCTGGCGGTGGTATCGCCGCTGAAGCCGAGATTGACCGCCTTGCGGTGGCCGTAAAACCGATCCCAGACCGGGGCGAAGTCCTTCCACTCCGGGGGCGCACGGTACTCGTATTGCTGGGTGATCGAGTCGCCGAGGAAGATCAGCTCCGGCTGTTTGCGCCGAAGTTCGTCCAACTTGGCCTCATGGCGGGTCCGCCACCAGGGCAGATCCATGCGGCTGATCGGTGTTGCGGCCAGGATCGATTGCGGCTTTTGTGGTGGCGAGGCCGCCATGCACAACAGCAGCGACGCCAGCGCCACACAGCCTGCCAACCAGCGCATCGTCGTCTCCCGCCTATGTCAGCCGGCGTCCTGGAACGCCTCAAGATATCGGTCCCGTTTGGCATTCCAGCTTGGAAACCGCATGCATCATCCGTAGCATCCTGGCCACCGAGGGGGAAGCCAAGGGGAGGCCAAGGGGAGAGACGTCATGCGCATCACCAAGATCGAGGATCTGCACTGCAATGCCGGCTGGCGGGATTTCTCCTTCCTGAAGATCAGCACCGACGAAGGCGTCGTCGGCTGGTCGGAATTCATGGAGAATTTCGGCTCCGAGGGTCTCGGCGGCGTCATCCAGCGGTTGGGCGAACGTCTGATCGGGCAGGACCCCCGCCCGGTCGAGAAAATCACCGCCTTCTTGCACGGGGTAACCCGGCAGGCCCCAGGCGGCATCAACCAGCAGGCCATCGCCGCGATTGAGAACGCCTTGGTCGACATCAAGGCCAAGGCACTCGGCATCCCTGTGTATGAGTTGTTGGGCGGCCCGGTGCGGGACCGACTGCGTCTCTATTGGTCCCATTGCGGCACCTGGCGCGTCAGTTTCGCCGACCGGATCAAGGAATGGACCGGGTTTGACCCGATCCGATCCCTGGCCGACGTGGAACGCGCCGGAGCCGAGGTCGCTCGACGCGGCTTCAAGGGTCTGAAGACCAACATCATGCGGTTCGACGCTGAAAAGCCTTATATTCACATGCCGGGCTTCAATGGCGGCGGCTGGCCGGAGCTGAATTTCGACCTCGCGGTACAGGATGCCCTGGTCGCGGAGATGACCGCGTTTCGCCAGGGTGCGGGCCCAGGTGTCGGCCTGCACGTGGACCTGAATTTCAATTTCAAGACCGAGGGATATATTCGTCTGGCGCAGGCAATGGAGCCGTTTGATCTGGTCTGGCTCGAAATCGACAGTTACGACCCTGCTGCCCTGGCGACGATCCGACGCAGTTCCCGGACTCGGGTGGCGTCATGCGAGTCGCTCTATGGCCGGCGGCAATTCCGCCCCTTCTTTGAGCAGCAATCGGTGGATGTCGCGATCATCGACGTTGCCTGGAACGGCATATTGGAATCGTTCAAGATCGCAGCGATGGCGGATGCCTATGAGATCAACGTCGCGCCGCACAACTTCAACGGTCATATCGGGTCGCTCATGAGCGCGCATCTGTGTGCCGCGATCCCGAATTTCCGGGTGATGGAGATCGATATAGAAGACGTGCCGTGGAAGGACGACCTGGTCACGCCGGTGCCGGTAATCGAGAACGGCGAGTTGCTGTTGCCCACCGGCATCGGCTGGGGCGCCGAGGTGAACGAAGACGTGATCCGCGCGCATCCGCCGCTCCGCCCGGTCAAATGGCGCGGTTGATCGTCAGCCGGCCGGACTGACCGACGAAAAGCGGATCAGCGGAAGATCGAATGCGGGCGCGGCGGGGCGAATTTCGGTGGCACTGGCCAGCCGACGCGACCGGTACTGTCCTGCGGCGGTGCGGTCTGGGCGGCCTGTGGGGATGCACCGAGAGCCTGGGAGAGCTTGGCCGCGGCGTCCATCAGGATTGCGACCAGGGCACGCGGACGTGGCGGACGCATGCGCATCGACGGCGCGCTCACGCTCAGCGCGGCGACGACCTGGCCCGTGGCGTCACGGACCGGCGTTGCAACACTGACCGCGCCGGCCACGATTTCATCCGCGGTAACGAGATATCCGCGGGTGCGGATGCGCTGGAGGTCGGCGGCGATCCATGCGGGATCGGTGCGGGTGGCCGGCGTGAATCGGGGCAGTTTCTGCGCCAGGATCTGAGTTTGCACCGACTCTGGCGCATGTGCGAGCAGAAGGCGGGAACTGCCGGCATGCAGAGGCAGGCGCTTGCCCACCTCTGTATAGACCCGCAGGGTCGGGTCGGTCTGGTAGATCGCGATGGTTTCGCTCTCCATCCCGTCGCGAATGCGCAGGTAGACGTTCTCGTTGCTGGCGTTGCCGAGGTCGACGAGGAACGGCATCGCGGTCGCGGCCAGGGCGCCCTGTTCGGCGGCCGCCCGTCCCAGCACGCTCCATCGTGCCCCCAGTCGCCACAGTCCGCGCGCTTCGTCCTGAATGGCGAAACCGCGTGCCTGAAGTGTTCGAAGCAGGCGGAACCCGGCTGTGCGGGTGCAGCCGGCGGAATCCGCCAAGGTGGCGAGCGGCGCCGGTCCGATCCGAGCAAGCGCCTCCAGCAGGTCCAGCGCCCGATCGACGGCGGCGATGCTGTAGTCGCGTGTCGAGGCGTCCGCGGCCGAGCAGTCTGGATCGACGGCTGGATCGGGTTTGGGGGAGGTTTTCCCGGTGCTGCGGGTGCCGGATGCCATGTGCGAACCCTTTGAGCAAGGCGTGGGAGGGGACGGGCGGGTTGGCGCTCGCGGCGGGAAGAGCATTGTCTCATTGATGCTGGATTGTGATCAATAAGTGGAGGCGCTACTGATCGGTAGCATCGCATTCCGAGACGTTCGGGTCAAAGGGTAATTCGAATAAACCTCGCATTCTGGTCCGGCCAAGCGGGGAGCGGGTCCGGGCTCGCGTGGTGCGTATCGCGGGTCGTGGCGAGCGCGGGCGCTTGTCGGACCGGGGCTGCTGCGCTAAAGCCCGACGCTCACGGTCGCGCGGCGGGCTCGGCGCGGCTGTCTTATGCTGTGCGCGGGCGTGGTGGAATTGGCAGACACGCCAGATTTAGGTTCTGGTGGCGCAAGCCGTGGGGGTTCAAGTCCCTCCGCCCGCACCACCACTTGGCACCCCCCACCTGGCACCGTCGCCAAGCAAGGGCTTCTTGAGGGATTTTCTGGCAGATGCAGGTTACCGAGACGCTTTCCGAGGGCTTGAAGCGCGCATTCACCGTCCTTGTGCCCGCCGCGGACATTGAAACCCGTCGCTCCGAGCGCTTGGCAAGTTTGACCAAGACCGCTCGTCTACCGGGCTTCCGTCCCGGCAAGGTGCCCATGATGGTGATCCGTCAGCGTTTCGGCACCGCGGTTTCGGCCGAGGTGCTGGAGGAGTCGGTCAGCAACGCCACACGTGACATGCTGACCGAGCGTGGCCTGCGCCCGGCGATGCAGCCCAATGTGGAGGTCATCACCCAGAATCCCACCAGCCTGTCCACGGTGGGCGATCTGGAGTTCAAGGTCGAACTGGAGCTGCTGCCGGACATCACCCTGCCGGATTTTGGCGCATTGGCCTTGACCCGCATGAAGGTCGATGTCGCCGATGAGACGATCGAGAAGGTGGTGACGGACATCGCCGCCTCGAACCGGGAAATCGTGCCACTGACCGACGAGGAGCTTGCGGCCAGGGGTGAAAACGCCGGTGCGGCCGACGGTGACGTGCTGAAGGTCGACTTCGTCGGCAAGATCGGCGATGAGGCGTTCGAGGGTGGGACGGCCACGGATATCGGTGTGGAGATCGGCGGAACCGGCTTCATTCCCGGTTTTGCCGAACAACTGTTGGGGATGCGTGCCGAGGAAGTCCGCACCATCTCGGTGACCTTCCCGGAGGACTACAACGCCCCCGAGCTCGCGGGGAAGGCGGCGACCTTCGATGTGACCGCGAAGTCGCTGAACCGCTCGGTTTTGCCGCCGGTCGACGACGCGCTAGCCATGAAAATCGGTTACGACACGCTCGACGAAATGCGTGATGCGATCCGCCAGCGGCATCAGCGGGAGTTCGAGCAGCTTGCCCGCTTGCGCATCAAGCGTCAGTTGCTGGACGCCCTGGCGGGGCAGATCAGCTTCCCGGTGCCCGAGGGCATGCTGTCGCGGGAGTTCGATCAGATCTGGGAACGGCTGGAATCCGACCGCAAGGCGGGGCGGATGGACGCCGACGACAAGGAAAAGGACGACGACACGCTGAAGGCCGAGTATCGCGCCATCGCGGAACGTCGTGTCCGCCTGGGTCTCTTGCTGGCCGAAATCGGGCGGATCAACAACCTGACGGTGTCGGAGGGAGAACTGACCCGGGCGATGCGGATCGAAGCGTCGCGCTATCCCGGTCAGGAACAGCAGATGATGGAGCTGTTCCAGAAATACCCCGCCCTGGCCGACAACATGCGTGGCCCGATCTTCGAGGAGAAGGTCGTCGACTTCGTGCTGGAATTGGCCCAGGTGACCGACCAGACCGTCACACCCGAGGAGTTGATGAAGGAACCGGAGCCGGTCACGCCCTGACCGCGCAGGCGGGCCAAGCACCCTGACCGCGCAGGCGGGCCAAGCAGCCTGACCGCGCAGGCGGGCCAACCGTGGCCGTGACGGTGACAGCCGACCCGAAACGCGGATAAGGCTGGACTTCGCGGGCGCCGCACATATCTATGAGCGTCATTGATCTCCCCACCCATCGCCCGGGCCTTTTTCCGGGCGAGGTGGCATCCGAAGGTGACCGAACATGAGGGACCGCGATCCGGTCGAAGTCTATGGCAATGCGCTGGTGCCGATGGTGGTCGAGCAGACCGCCCGCGGGGAGCGCGCCTTCGACATTTATTCCCGCCTGCTCAAGGAGCGGATCATCTTCCTGACGGGCCCCGTCTACGATCAGGTCAGCGCCCTGATCTGCGCCCAGTTGCTGTTCCTGGAGTCCGAGAACCCCAGCAAGGATATCTCGTTCTACATCAACAGCCCGGGTGGCGTGGTGTCGGCCGGTCTCGCGATCTACGACACGATGCAATATATCCGCAGCCCGGTCAGCACGGTGTGCATCGGTCAGGCGGCATCGATGGGCAGCCTGCTGCTGACCGCCGGCGCGAAGGGCAAGCGCTATGCCCTGCCCAATTCCCGGATCATGGTGCATCAGCCGTCTGGTGGCGCCCAGGGCCAGGCGACCGATATCGAGATTCAGGCACGGGAAATCCTGACCCTGCGCAAGCGGTTGAACGAGATCTATGTCCGTCACACCGGCCAGCCGATCGAGGCGATCGAACGCAAGTTGGAGCGGGACAGCTACATGTCCGCCGAGGAAAGCCGCGATTTCGGCCTGGTGGATGAG
Source organism: Asaia bogorensis (assembly GCA_945871455.1). Classification (GTDB taxonomy): domain Bacteria; phylum Pseudomonadota; class Alphaproteobacteria; order Acetobacterales; family Acetobacteraceae; genus Rhodopila. The sequence continues at coordinate 6,467 of CAMBXJ010000050.1, read as the reverse complement.
GTCGTGGAGCGCCGTCCGGTGGCCGGCGACGATTCATCCAAGGGGTAGGGGCGAGTCGGGCGAGGACGAGGGATAACCAGTGGTTGCGAATGTCTTCCTCGCCTGATCAAGCGAAAATGCGATAATTCAATAGTTTGGCTGGGCGGCGCCGCATGAATGCCTGCCAGCGTCGCATTTTTTGACCAGTTCGGTCGCGATGTTCTTGTCGTCGTCGTCCGAGGAGGGCTAACATCCCTCATTGTGCCCCCGTGCAAGGGGGAGGAGTGCGCATGAGCAAGTCCGGCGATTCAAAGAACACCCTCTATTGCTCGTTCTGCGGCAAGTCGCAGCACGAGGTCCGCAAACTCATCGCCGGTCCGACGGTCTTCATCTGCGACGAATGCGTCGAACTCTGCATGGATATCATCCGTGAGGAGCATAAGACGCATCTGGTGAAGGCGCGGGACGGCGTGCCGACCCCGCGCGAGATCTGCAAGGTTCTGGACGATTACGTGATCGGGCAGGAGCATGCCAAGAAGGTCCTGTCGGTCGCGGTGCATAACCACTACAAGCGCTTGGCCCACGGCCAGAAGAACAACGACGTCGAGATCGCGAAATCCAACATTCTGCTGGTCGGCCCGACAGGTTCGGGCAAGACCCTGTTGGCGCAGACGCTGGCGCGGATTTTGGACGTTCCCTTCACGATGGCCGACGCCACGACCCTGACCGAAGCCGGTTACGTGGGGGAGGATGTGGAGAACATCATCCTCAAGCTGCTGCAATCGGCCGACTACAACGTGGAACGAGCACAGCGCGGCATCGTCTATATTGACGAGGTCGATAAGATTTCCCGCAAATCGGACAATCCGTCGATCACCCGGGACGTGTCCGGCGAAGGCGTGCAGCAGGCGTTGCTGAAAATCATGGAAGGCACGGTTGCATCGGTGCCGCCGCAAGGCGGGCGCAAGCATCCGCAGCAGGAATTCCTGCAGGTCGATACGACGAACATCCTGTTCATCTGCGGCGGCGCATTCTCCGGTCTTGAACGCATCATCGGCGCCCGCGGTAAAGGGTCCGGCATCGGCTATGGCGCCGAGGTGCGGTCCCAGGACGAACGCCGCATGGGCGCCATCCTGCGGGAGGTTGAGCCGGAAGACCTGTTGAAATTCGGCCTGATCCCGGAATTCATCGGCCGTTTGCCGGTGGTGGCGACGTTGGAGGACCTCGACGAAGGCGCGTTGATGGAAATCCTGACCAAGCCGAAAAACGCGCTGGTCAAGCAGTATGGCCGCCTGTTCGAGATGGAGGGCGTGAAGCTCTCCTTCACCGACGACGCGCTGAAATCGGTGGCGACGCGTGCGATCGCCCGCAAGACCGGCGCCCGCGGCCTGCGATCCATCATGGAACAGATCCTGCTGAGCACGATGTTCGAGCTGCCCGGCCTGGATGGTGTGGAGGAGGTTGTGATCAATCGAGAGGTGGCGGAGTCGCGAGCCGCCCCGCTGTATATTCACGGCAAGGAACGTGCAGAGAGCAGTGCCTGATCACGGAAGGCGCTGTCACGGACGACGCCCTGCCGTGGCTCCCCTGGATGTCAAGGTCTTGTGCTGAAGCATTTTGACCCCGATATCCAACCGAGCCTGAAACGTATGACGTAGCCGTGAAAGCGCCACCCGTGCCGCAATTTGGGCGGATGTGGTGCCGACTGTCCTGAAGGAGGTCAATTATGACGCAATCCGATCGGCCGGGGCCTGAAGGGTCCCCCGAATCCCGTAAACCCGAGACCGCGCTGGGCGGTGGCGATATGCTCGCCGTGCTCCCCCTGCGCGATATCGTGGTGTTCCCGCATATGATCGTGCCGCTCTTCGTCGGACGGGAGAAATCCGTCCGCGCGCTGGAAGCGGTCATGAAGGAGGACAAGCAGATCCTTCTGGTGGCGCAAAAGAACGCGTCCCAGGATGATCCCTCGGTCGAGGACATCTACCGTGTCGGCACGGTCTCCACGATCCTGCAACTGCTGAAACTGCCGGATGGCACCGTCAAGGTGCTCGTCGAGGGCGGCAAGCGCGCGAAGATCACCGGCTTCAAGGAAACCGAATCCTATTTCGAAGCCATGGTCGAGCCGATGCCCGACACTGGCGGCGACAAGAAGGACCTGGAAGCGCTCGGCCGTACGGTCGTCTCCCAGTTCGAGCAGTACATTAAGCTGAACAAGAAGATCGCGCCCGAGGTCCTGGTTTCGCTGAACCAGATCGAGGAGCCGTCGAAGCTGGCCGATACCGTCGCCAGCCACCTGAACCTGAAGATTCCGGAAAAGCAGGAACTGCTGGAAATCGCCAAGATCGGCGAGCGGCTGGAGCGTGTTTTCGGCCATATGGAATCCGAAATCGGCGTCCTGCAGGTCGAAAAGAAGATCCGCAACCGCGTGAAGCGGCAGATGGAGAAGACCCAGCGCGAGTACTATCTGAACGAGCAGCTCAAGGCGATCCAGAAGGAGCTGGGCGAGGGTGAGGACGGCAAAGACGAGAACGCCGAGCTGGAAGCCCGCATCAAGAAGACGAAGTTCACCAAGGAAGCCCGTGAGAAGGCCCTGGCTGAGCTGAAGAAGCTCAAGACCATGAGCCCGATGAGCGCGGAAGCGACCGTGGTGCGCAACTACCTCGACTGGATGCTGTCCATCCCCTGGAAGAAGCGCAGCAAGATCAGCAACGACGTGATCGCCGCCGGCAAGGTGCTGGAAGACGACCATTACGGGCTGGAGAAGGTGAAGGAGCGGATCATCGAGTATCTGGCTGTGCAGGCGCGCAGTCCGAAGGTACGCGGCCCGATCCTGTGCCTCGTCGGCCCGCCTGGTGTCGGCAAGACGTCCCTGGGCAAGTCGATCGCCAAGGCCACTGGTCGCAACTTTGTGCGCATGTCCTTGGGCGGCGTGCGGGATGAAGCCGAGGTACGCGGTCACCGGCGGACTTATATCGGGTCGATGCCCGGCAAGGTCATCCAGGGCATGAAGAAGGCCAAGACCTCCAACCCGTTGTTCCTGTTGGATGAGGTGGACAAGCTGGGCCAGGATTGGCGCGGCGATCCGTCCTCGGCCCTGCTGGAGGTGTTGGATCCGGAGCAGAATTCCACCTTCGCCGATCACTACCTGGAGGTTGATTACGATCTGTCAGACGTGATGTTCGTCACCACAGCCAACAGCCTGCGCATGCCGCAGCCGCTGATGGACCGCATGGAGATCATCCGCATCCCCGGCTACACCGAGGATGAAAAGGTCGAGATCGCCAAGCGCCACCTGATCACCAAGCAATCCGAGGCGCACGGCCTGAAGAAGGACGAGTGGAGCATCTCGGAGGAGGCGCTGCGGGACCTGATCCGGTACTACACGCGGGAAGCCGGCGTGCGGAACCTGGAGCGGGAGATCGCCAATCTGGCGCGCAAGGCGGTGCTGGAGATCGTAACCAAAAAGTCCGCCAAGGTCGCGATCACGCTGAAGAACGTGGAAAAGTTCGCCGGCGTGAAGAAATACCGCTACGGCGAGACCGAAGAGGAGGACATGGTCGGTGTCGTCACCGGTCTGGCCTGGACCGAGGTCGGAGGCGAAATCCTGACCATCGAGTCGGTGCTGCTGCCGGGCAAGGGCAACGTCAAGCAGACCGGCAAGCTGGGCGACGTGATGCAGGAAAGCGTGTCGGCGGCCATGAGCTATGTGCGCAGCCGCTCAATCAATTTCGGCATCAAGCCGACCTTGTTTGAAAAGCGGGACCTGCATGTGCACGTGCCGGAAGGCGCGACCCCGAAGGACGGGCCGTCGGCCGGTATCGCGATGGCAACCTCCATCGTGTCGGTGCTGACCGGTATCCCGGTGCGTCGGGATGTCGCCATGACCGGCGAGATCACGCTGCGTGGCCGGGTATTGCCGATCGGTGGCCTGAAGGAGAAGCTGCTGGCCGCGCTCCGGGCCGGGATCACAACGGTGTTCATCCCGAAGGACAACGAGAAAGACCTGGCCGAAATCCCGGACAACGTGAAGAAGAACCTGAAGCTGATCCCCGTCGCCCATGTGGACGATGTGATCAGCCAGGCGCTGGCACGCAAACCCATCGCGATCGAGTGGGAAGAACCGGCGGATCCTCCGGTCGCCGCGACTGGCGCGCAACCGGCTGCGAGCACGCTCGCACACTGACCGCGACTGAGAGCGGTGCGAGTCGCGTTGCTGGCTGAAAACAGAGATGCGAAACCCGCCGGAAAACCTCCGGCGGGTTAGCTTCCCGCATTGACGCGGGCGAATCCCCCCCACTAGTGTCCGCCGCCCCCGGCCACCGCTCATCGCCGGAGCGTGGGACTTCATGTGTGTCTGAACGAGAGGAAAGCGTAACTGTGAACAAGATGGAACTGATCGCGGCCGTGTCCGATGCGACCGACCTCTCGCGTGCCAAGGCAAGCGACGTAGTGGAAGCGGTGTTCAGCTCAATCACCGACGCTTTGCGAAAGCAGGACGAAGTGCGCTTGGTCGGCTTTGGCACGTTTGCGGCCGCGAAGCGCAAAGCCAGCACGGGCCGCAATCCGCGTACGGGCGAAGAGATGAACATTCCTGAATCCACCACCGTCCGGTTCAAGGCCGGCAAGGGCCTGAAGGACGCGGTTGGCTAGGCTTTCAGCGCGAAACTTCGTCGGGGGGGCTTCAAGCCCCCGGCGTTGGCTTATGTTACGTTGTGCTTATGTTACGCCGTACAGTGGGCGGTTAGCTCAGCGGTAGAGCGTCTCGTTTACACCGAGAGGGTCGGCGGTTCGAAACCGTCACCGCCCACCATCACACCGTCGCGACCTGCAACGCGTTCGTCGTTCCGGCATGGCCGAACGGCACACCGGCGGTCACCACGATCTCCTCCCCCGCCGCCGCAAACCCTTCGGCCAGTGCGGCACGGCTGGCCCGGGTCACGGCTTCCGTCATCGAATGGACGTCGGGGGTCACAAGAGCATGCACCCCCCACACCACTGCCATGCGACGGGCGGTGTCCAGATTGGGGGTCAGGCCAATCACCGGCGCGTCGGGCCGCTCCCGCGCCACACCCAAGGCGGTGCTGCCGGATGCGGTGAAGGCCACGATGACCTTGGCGCCTATCGTGTGGCATATCTGCTGCGCGGCGGCCGCGATGGCGCCCCGCGTCGTGCGCTCCGGTTCGGCCCGGGATGAATCGATCATCGCCCGCCAGCCCGAATCCTGCTCCACTCTGGCGACGATGCGGTCCATCATGTTGACGGACTCGTAGGGGTATTGGCCAGCCGCGGTTTCTCCCGACAGCATGACCGCGTCCGCCCCATCATAGACCGCGGTGGCGACATCGGATGCTTCCGCGCGTGTTGGCGCGGGCGCGGCCATCATGCTTTCCAGCATCTGGGTGGCGACGACGACGGGTTTGCCGAGCTGACGGGCGAGTCGGACGATGCGTTTTTGGGCGAGGGGGACTTCCTCGGGCGGCAGTTCCACGCCGAGGTCGCCGCGTGCGACCATCACGGCATCGGTCAGGGCCAGGATCGACTCCAGATTGTCCAATGCCTGGGGCTTTTCCAGTTTCACCATCACCCAGGCGCGGCCGGCGATCAGGTCCTTGGCCTCGATCACGTCTTCCGGACGCTGTACGAAGGACAGGCCGATATAGTTGGCACCGTGGCCGACGGCGAATTCCAGGTCTTCGCGGTCTTTGACCGTCAGGGCGGGGATCGGCAGCACGACGTCGGGGACGTTGACGCCTTTGCGGTCGGACAGCGGTCCGCCGACCACGACCTCGGTTTCCAGGCCATCGGGGCGTTTTCGGGTCACACGCAGGCGCAATTTGCCGTCGTCCAGCAGCAGGGTGCAGCCGATGGAGGCGGCTTCGATGATCTCCGGATGGGGCAGGTTGACCCGCTGCGCGTCACCCGGGGTGGCGTTCAGGTCCAACCGAAAGGGTTGACCGGTTTGCAGATGCACCCGTCCGCCGGAGAAGCGGCCGACCCGCAGCTTGGGACCCTGCACATCCGCCAGAATCCCGATTGGGCGGTCGAAACGCTGCTCCAGTTCGCGGATCATGGCGAAGCGCAGTGCGTGGTCCTCATGCGTCCCGTGGGAGAAATTCAGGCGGAACACGTCGGCCCCGGCCTGAAACAGCCGCGTCATCACCTCCATGGAAGAACTGGCCGGTCCAAGCGTTGCGATGATCTTGGTGCGGCGACGCCGGCGCAGCTTGGGACGGACGGCCATGAGATGCTCTTTCAGGCGATCAGGATCGCGCGAATGTCGTTGACATTGGTCAGGGTAGGGCCGGTGACGATCAGGTCGCCCACAGCTCCGAAAAATCCGTGGCTGTCGTGTCCGTTCAGGGCGGCGCGCGGGTCGATGCCCTTGGCGCGGGCACGCGCGAGTGTGTCGGGGGTCAGGATCGCGCCGGCGATCTCATCCATGCCGTCCACCCCGTCGGTGTCTCCGGCCATGGCCCAGATGCCGGGGG
>CAMBXJ010000049.1 GCA_945871455.1 Asaia bogorensis | reverse complement strand
CACGAGGTTCAGGTCAGGCTGGACGGACCGCCGGACCGGGCCGGCTTCCTGGCAGGTTTCGCCGAGGCGCATCGGCGGGAATACGGCTACGACATCTCCGATCGCGCGGTGGAGGTGGTGAACTGCCGGCTTAAGGCGGTGGGGCTGATCGACCGCCCGCAACCCAGATTCACCGGCGGGTCTGGCGCGATCCAGCCCAAAGCGCTGCGGTCGGTGCATTTCGACGATGGCTGGACCGACACGCCGATCTTCGACCGGGGCAGCCTGACGGTGGGTGCCCACCTGTCCGGCCCGGCGATCGTCGATGAAATGAGCGCCACAACGATCGTCCCGCCATCCTGGTCGGTGACCGTCGATGCCAACGGCAATCTGCTCCTGGAGGCCACGCCATGACCGCTCCAGCCCCGTCCAACCAAACTTTGAGCGACCCGATCGCGATGGAAGTGTTCAGCAACCGCCTGCTGTCGATCACGGAGGACATGGGCAACACGCTGATCCGCTCCTCCTTTTCGACCAACATCAAGGAGCGCAAGGACTGCTCGGTCGCGCTGTTCGACGCGCGCGGGCGGCTGATCGCGCAGGCGTCGCATATCCCGCTGCATCTCGGCTCCCTGATGGGCAGCGTGCAGGCGGTGCTGGCGCATACGCCGGTCGCGCGGATGCGGGACGGCGACGCTTTCATCTGCAACGACCCCTATTTGGCCAACGGCACGCATATGCCGGACATCTCGATCGTGACGCCGGTATTCCTGGACGGGGTCGTGCGGTTCCTCGCCGCCAATGTCGGGCACCATTCCGATGTCGGCGGGCCGGTGCCTGGCTCGATTTCCGGGCGGGCGCGGTCGATCTTCGAGGAAGGATTGCGGCTGCCCGTCATTCGCATCGTGCGCGCCGGGGAACTGGACCAGGACCTGTTGTTCCTGATCGCGCACAACACGCGCGACCCGGATGAGCGCATCCTGGACCTGAAAGTGCAGATCGCCTCCAACGACCGCGGTGCCCGCCTGGCGCGCGCCCTGGCGGAACGGATGGGCTGGGCGGCGGTCGAAGCCGCGATCGAGGACCTGTTGGCCTACACCGCGCGCCGTCTGCGCAACCGCATCGGCGCGATGGAAGACGGACAGGCGGATTTCGTGGCGTATCTGGATGACGACGGGTTCGGCGGCGATCCGGTGCCGATCCGCGCCACGGTGCGCGTTTCAGGAGACCGCCTGGAGGTCGATTTCGCCGGCACCGGCCCGGAAACCCGCGGCGCGCTGAACGTGCCCGACAGCGCGCTGAAAGCGTCCGTGTATTACGCGGTCAAAGCGCTGCTGGACCCGGAACTGCTCCCGAACAGCGGCATGTTCGACGCCATCTCTATCTCCGCCCCTCTCGGCACCCTGACCAACCCGCGCTTCCCCGCCCCGGTTGGCGCCCGCAGTATCACCTGCAACAAGATCGCCCGTGCCCTGTTCGGCGCCTTCGCCCCCCTGCTGCCGGCCGACCGCGCGCAGGCCGCATCGCACGACGTGGTGCCGGCCATCATCTTCTCGGGCCCCCGGCGCGGGGGTGAAGGCGAGTTCGTGTATCTGGAAACCATGGGCGGCGGTATGGGTGCGCGGGTCGACGCGGACGGCATGGAAGCGATTCATGTGCATTTGACCAACACGTCCAACCTGCCGGCCGAAGCGCTGGAGAACGAGTATTCCCTGCTGGTGGACGAATACGCGCTGGTGGCTGATTCCGGCGGTGCCGGCGCCCATCGCGGCGGCCTGGGCATCGCGCGTCAGATCCGCGCGACACGGGACGGCATCGTGTTTTCCGTCCGCTCCGACGGACATGTGTTGGGCGCGCCCGGCCTGAGCGGCGGGAAGCAGGGCGGCACCGCCCGCCTGATCCGCAATTTCGGCACGGACCAGCAGGAGGAATTGTCATCCAAGACCGCCAGTATCGTACTGGCGGCCGGCGAGACGACGCGACTGGAAACCCCGGGGGGTGGCGGTCTCGGCGATCCGGGGAGGCGCGATCCCAACGCGTTGGCGGCGGATGTGCGGGGTGGAAAGGTGACGCCGGCGGCGGCCGCGCGAGATTACGGACGACCGCCGGGTTGAAACACGCAGCATCCGCTCGGCGTTCACGGGTCACCGCGCGCTCAAAAGGTTGACTGTGCCGCCAACCACGGCATGCTGTGCTCACCCACATTGCCCAGGAACGCCCGCACCGTGACCAACCGCCACGACGACATCGTGCTTGTGCACAGCTCCGACCTGCATGTCGATGACGACCCCACCGAGGCCACCTATGGCGACGACGGTACCACCGGCCTGCGCGTGGTGCTGGAAGCCGCCAAGGCGCATGACGCGCATTTCGTGCTGCTGGTTGGTGACGTTTTCGACAACAACCGCCAGTCCAACACCATCCTGCAACGGTCGGCGCAACTGCTGTCCGATGCCGGGCGGCACGTGCTGATCCTGCCCGGCAACCACGATCCGGTGACGCCCGACTCCGTCTATCTGCGGGGCGGCTTCGGCGACATCCCGCATGTCCACATCATCGGCGTGACGCACGACCAGGCCGTCCATTTTCCGGACCATGACCTGGAATTCTGGGGTCACGCGCATATCGACTATTCCAACATGGTGCCCCTGCGCACGCCGCGCCCCCGCAGCTCCCGCTGGCAGATATGCCTGGCGCACGGGCACTACGAGGACGATGGCGTGCCGCCCTTGCGTCCCTCCTGGCTGATCAGCAATGCCGAGATCGACGCCACCGGCGCGGATTATCTCGCCTTGGGTCATTGGAACCGCGCCGTTCAGGTGGGCACCGGCCAGGTCCCGGCGTTCTATTCCGGCTCCCCGGACCTGGCGAAGACGGTGAACGTGGTGCGGCTATCCGGCAATGGCACGGTTAAGGTGACCCGCGAACCTGTTAGCTGGTAGGCGGCAGGGCGCCTCGCAACCGCCTGCCGCGCCACCACCGCTCCACATGGGTGGAAAAACCCACCGCGAGATCGCGGTAGTCCATCGTGTGGGACGACAGTGCCCGCCACGCTATCTCCAACTCCGCCGGCGACCAGCCATATTGCTCGCCGCGACCGGCGGCGATGTCATCCGCGCCGAGACCCGTGCGCAGTAGGGCATGACGGGAAAGGATGTAGTCCCGGCCGAGATATTTGTAGTGCAGGTTCAGCAACTCATCGGTCGGCGGAAAAACCACCTCACCCGTGGGTCTGGCGAAATGCCGCCCGGCCGAGAAATTCGTCTCCTCAATGCGATCCGGAGCAAACAGCGACAATTTGTTCATGTCGTGATGCGGCATGCCGAGCAGGCAGGTCTCGGCGAGCCAGGTCCCGGGCGCGGGGAAATCCTCGACCACCATGTTGAAGCCGAGGGCGGGGATCGCGCTGATGCGACCGGCGTGGCAGGTCGCCAGGAACCGGTGGATGTCGGGATGGTAGAGATGTTCGTCGATCGCCGTCAGCACGACGAAATCCGCCTGACCTCGGCTCTCTTTCCATACGTGATTCTGCCAGAGCCGGGATGATTCCACGAAGGAATTGGGCACCGCACGCTCGAAACGGCGGATCTCCACCCGCGGGTGCCGGCGGAGTTGGTCCAAGGTGTCGTCGGTGGAGCCATCGTCGTAAATGACGTACCGATCGACCCAGGCATCGTAGTGTCGGAAGAAGTACGGCAGCACGCGCGACTCGTTCCAACTGAGCGCGAACAGCCAGACCTTGGGGGCGGGCTTCATGGCCGATCGGTCCCTCGGACGACGGAACCGGCTGGGACATCGGCGCGAATGATGCAGCCGGCCCCGACCAGCGCGCCCGCGCCGACGGTAACACCGGGCAGGATAACGGCCCCGGCGCCGATCATCGCGTTCGGCCCGATCGTGACCTGCCCGGCGATCACCGCGCCGGGGCCGACGGAGGCGAATTCCCCCAGGTCCAGATGGTGGCCAAGGCTGGCGCCGCGATTGACGAAGCCGAAACGGCCAATGCGCGACCCCGCCCCCAGAACGCAACCGGCATTGATGTAGACGCCCTCCTCGATGTCGATGCGTCGAGGCAGGATGGAGGTCGGATCCAGAAGGCGGGGAAAATCCGTGGTGCCCAGGGACACCGCCTGTTGCCACGCCGAAAAGCGGTTGGCGGGGCGGAACAACGGCACCAGCACGGGATGCGCTCGCCAGGCATCGTTGTCCGGTGTCAGGATCGGGATGGATGGGCCGGTATGAACGGGGCCGTCGACATTCCGGATGGCAGCGACGATCGACCAACCGGCGCGATGGCAGCTTTCCTCGATATCGACCACGATGGGGGAGCCGACGCCAAACAGCACCACCTCCCCGGCTGGCGGGCCGACGGTCAGGTCAGGCAATGCGGTGTGCCGGCGACAAACACCTCATCCCAGGCCTGGCGCAACGCGACATCGACATCGTGCATCGCGGCCGGGATGCCCAGGGCGGCAAGGCTGGTGACGCCGTGATCACTGACCCCACAGGGCACGATGCCGCCGAAATGCGCCAGGTTCGGTTCCACATTCAGCGCGATCCCATGCCAACTGACCCAGCGCGTGACGCGCACGCCGATCGCCCCGATCTTGGCTTCCGTACCCGACGCCTTATCCGCGACCCAGATTCCGACCCGTCCGGTCCGGCGTTCACCCTTCACGTTGAAGCGGTCCAACGTGCGGATCAGCCATTCTTCCAACCCATGCACATAGCAGCGGATGTCGTTGGGTGGGACGCTGCCATGCGGTTTTGTCAGGTCCAGCATCACATAGACCGTGCGCTGGCCGGGGCCGTGATAAGTCCACTGACCTCCCCGCCCGGCGTGATAGGTGGGAAACCGGGCCGGGTCGGTCAGATCGACGGGTCGGGCGGAGGTGCCGGCCGAGTACAACGGCGGATGCTCCACCAGCCAGACCATTTCCCCGGCGGTGCCGGCGCGGACGGCCGGCACGCGGTCCTGCATCAGGGCCAGCGCATCGGGGAACTGAGTCAGTCCCTCCGAAATACGCCATTCCAGGTCGATTATGGTGCCCATGTCGACTGTGGTGATTGAAGCGCCGTCATTCATCCGCTATACCCCGGCGCCTGTCATACCACGGTGCGGTCATGGCGGAATGGTAGACGCGCAAGCTTGAGGTGCTTGTGGGGGAAACCTCGTGGAAGTTCGAGTCTTCTTGACCGCACCAACCTGACGGAACGGCTTTGGCGGATCAGGCGCGCAAGCCGATCAGGATCGCGGTGGCCCACACAGTGGCCGTCCACAACACCAACAACACGATATGCGCGATCGGGGTCAATTCCGGTCCCTGCGCCCCCGCCGGGATCGGCCGTCCGCCATTCAAGGTCAGCGCCGTCATCGGCACATAGACGACGAAGCTCGCCAGGGCTGTCATCGCCACCGCGGCCAGGCAGGTCGGGATATCGAACACCAGCAAGGGCGAAATCGCCGCCAGGACATGCAACAGGCCAGGCAGCCAGGGAATGTCGGCCCGCGCGGGTGACGCTGCGAGAGTTTCGCGCATGGGATCAGCTCCTCAATTCGGGGGAGAGGTTTGCGTGGAAGTCCAGCCCGGTGACGGTGCGCTGGACGATGCCGGCGCGGATCGCCCAGTCGCCGAAATGTTCGTTGGTCTGGCGATCCGTCGCATAAGCGGCGAAAAGCGGCGCCAAGGCGGCCACGATCGCGTCATCGTCGACATCGCGCTTGTACAGCTTGCTCAGCCGGGACGCGTCATGCGCGCCGCCGAGATATAGGTTGTAGAGGCCGGGGGATCGACCGACCAACCCGATCTCCGACATGTAGGGGCGCGCGCAGCCGTTCGGACAGCCGGTCATGCGGATGGTGATGTGGGTTTCGGCCAGCCCGTTGCGGGCAAGCTCACTTTCCAGCCTTGTGACCAGGTCGGGCAAATAACGTTCGCTTTCCGCCAGCGCCAGGCCGCAGGTCGGCAGCGCCACGCAGGCGACGGCGTTGCGACGCAGACCGCCGAACGCTCCATCCAGCCCATGGTCCGCCAGCAAAGCCGAGACCTCGGCGCGGCGGTCGGTCGGGATATCGGCCAGCACCAGGTTCTGATTCGCGGTGATGATGAAGCGCCCGATCCCGAGCGCGGCGATGGCGTGCAGACCGCTCAACAACCGTCGGTCAGGCAGATCGTGGATGCGGCCGTTCTCCACGCGCAGCACGTAGTGGCAACTGCCCTTCTCTTCGTCCATCCAGCCAAACGAATCGCCCGAGGTGGCGAAGCGGTACGGGCGCGCCGGTTCCAGCTTCACGACCAGGCGTGAATCCAGTTCGGCGACGAATGCGTCCAGGCCGATCCGGTCGATGGTGTATTTCAACCGCGCCTGCTTGCGGTTGGACCGGTTGCCGAAATCGCGCTGCACGGTAACGACTTTCTCCGCGACATCGACCGCATCCGCGGCCTTGCAAAAGCCGATGACATCGCCGTTGCGCGGATAGGTCTCCGGCTCCCCATGCGTCATGCCCATGCCGCCGCCGACCACCACGTTGTAGCCGATGACACGGCCGCGCTGCTCGATGGCGATGAAGCTCAGATCCTGGGCGAACACGTCGACATCGTTGCTGGGAGGCAACGCGACGCCGATCTTGAACTTCCGCGGCAGGTAGGTGCGGCCGTAGATGGGTTCGTCTTCGTCCACGCCGCCGGCGACGCGTTCCTCCCCGATCCAGATTTCGTGCCAGGCGCGGGATTTCGGCAGCAGATGGGTGGCGATGGCCTCGGCCGTTTGCGTCACCGCGTCATGGCCCTTGCTTCGCCAGGGCGTCACCGAGGCGATGACGTTGCGGTTCACGTCCCCGCAGGCAGCGATCGTGTCCAGCATCGCCGCGTGCATCTCCTGGATCGCGGGCCGCAGGTTGCTCTTGATGATGCCGTGGAACTGGATAGTCTGTCGCGTCGTCAGCCGCAAAGTCCCATTGCCCCGATCCAGCGCCACCTGCTCGGCTGCCAGCCATTGCGCGGGCGTCAGGATGCCGGCGGGGATGCGCATGCGGGCCATGAAGATGAAGGCCTTCTCCATCTTCTGCTTGCCGCGCTCGGCGCGCAGGTCGCGGTCGTCCTGCAAGTAGATGCCGTGGAATTTGGTCAGTTGCTGGTCGTCATCGGCGATCGCGCCGGTTTCCACCCGCGTCAGCCCGTCGGCGATGGTGCCACGGAGAAAATTGCTGTTCTGCTTGATATGCTCGTTGGCGGAGAGCGGTGCCGTCGTGCCGTCCATCATCCGTCTCCTCAGTAAACGTCGCGCAGGTAGCGACCATCGCGCCGGATCGCGTCGAGTTCGGCCTTCGCCGCCGCCTCATCGAGATTGCCCTGATCGGCGACGATCCGCAGCAAGGTGGCATGCACGTCCTTCGCCATCGCATTCATGTCGCCACAGACATAGAGTGCGGCGCCGTCCTTCAGCCAGGCATAGAGTTCGCGGCGGGATTCCCACAACGCATGCTGCACGTAGCGCTTGGCGGGTTGATCGCGGGAAAACGCGACGTCCAGCCGGGTAAGCCGCCCATCCTTCAGCCAATCTTGCCATTCCAGTTGGTAGAGGAAGTCGTGCAGGTAGTTGCGGTGTCCGAATACAAGCCAGTTCTTTCCGGTGGCGCCGATCGCCTCGCGCTCTTGCAAGAAGCCGCGGAACGGGGCCACACCGGTGCCCGGCCCGATCATGATGACCGCGCGGTTCGGATCGGCCGGCAGGCGAAAATGCGTGTTCGGGCGCAGGAACACGTTCAGCCGATCGCCCGCGCGATGGCGTGCGATCATGTCGATCGAGGCAACCCCCGCCCGATCCCGCCCATGGCTGGTGTAGCGCAGACCAGCCACCAGGAGATGGGCCTCCTCGCCCACCGATTTGCGGCTGGAGGCGATCGAGTAATAGCGCGGCGGCAAGGGACGCAGCAGGCCGGTCAGTTGCACGCCGGTCAAACGCTGAGGCGTTGCATCCAGCAGATCAATAACCTGCCGCCCGGTTTCCCATCCGGCCTCCGGCACCGGCGCACCGGTCAACTGGCAAAAATCCTCGATCTGTCTGCGGGTCAGGGTGGTGATATCCAGCCGCTCCACCAGAGACGAACGCAGCGCCGTATCGCCCGCCAGGCCCGCCGCGACCAGGATCGCCTCGGCCAGCGCGGGGTCGTTGTGCGGCACCACACCCAACGCGTCGCCCGGCTCATATTCGATGCCGGAGCCTTCCAGCGACAGTTCCAAATGATGCGTGTCGGAGGTGGAGCGGCTGCCGGTCAGGCGGACATGGGCTGTGATCTCGGCCTGGAACGGTTTGGCGCGCGTGTGGCCATCGGTGACGGGACGCGCAAAATCGACATGGATGACGGAGGCGCCTTCGTCCGTCACCGCCTCCTCGCCGGTCGTCTCCGTGTTCAGTTTGGCGAGCGCCGCGTCGATCCAGGACCCAGCCGGGGCCTCGTAGTCCAGGTCGCAGTCGATCCGGTCCGCGATACGGGTGCCGCCGAGAACGGCCAGGCGTTCGTCCATCTGACGGCCGATCTCGCAGAACTGGGCGTAGGCGCGATCGCCCAGGGCCAGGACGCCGAAGCGGGTCTTCTCGAAGGAGGGCGCGCCACCGCCCATCAGCGCCTCATGGAAATCGACGGCACGTTGAGGTGGATCGCCTTCGCCCCAGGTGCTGGCGATGACCAGGAGGTTGCGGGTTTCGGCGATCTGCGCGGGCGTGACATCGGCCATGTCCAACAACTTGGCGGCGAATCCGAGCTTCGCCGCGACCTTGCGGGCCTGCATGGCGATCGCCTCGCCGTTGCCGGATTCGGTGCCGAACAGGATGGTCAGCGGCACCTTACGGGCGGGCGGCGCGGCGGGGGATGCGGCGACCGCGGCAACTTGCGGCGCGTTCGCGGCCTGCATTCCGGCCAGGAAGCCCGACAGCCAGGCGCGCTGTTCGGCGGTGGTGACGGAAAAGACGCTGTTCAGCGCCGCGATCTGGTCCTCGGCGAACGGGGCGGAGCGGGGCAATTGAGGGGAGTTTGGCATGGGTGCTCCTTTAGCCCGCGACCAAGGCGGTCTGGGCGGGGGGCAGGGGGGGAACCAGTGCGGGGTCGACGCTCGTCTGGCGATTGGGTGCGATGGTCATGGGAGCGATCTGCTGCCAGCCGGCGATCAAGGGACGCAGCGCGACGACGGGACCGATCACGATCAGGACAGGATCGCCGACACGGTCGGGGTCGGGCGTATCAGCGGCCTGGTGCAAGGTCAGCGTACGGATGGTCTGACGATGGGTGGTCGCATTGGCGATCAGGGCGATCGCGTCATCCGGCGCCCGCCCCGCGTCGATCAAGGCGCCGGCGATGGCGGGAAGCTGGCGACCGGCCATGTAGAGCACCAGCACATCCGCCCCGCGAGAGAAGGCGGCCCAGTCGATATCGGCCAGATGCCCGGTCGCGTCATGGCCGGTCGCGAAGGCAACGGAGCGTCCCAGCAGGCGATGGGTCAACGGAATTCCAGCGGAGGCCGTGCCGCCGATGCCGGCGCTGATACCCGGGACGATGCGAAACGGAATGGCCGCGGCGGCCAGGGCCAACGCCTCCTCGGCGCCACGACCGAAGACGAGCGGGTCGCCCCCTTTCAGACGCACCACACGCAGGCCCTGGCGGGCCAGACTCGCCAAGCGCTGGCTGATGCGCAGTTGGGGGGTCCGCTGACCACCGGCGCGCTTGCCCACTTGTTCCAGGCGGGCCTGGGGGGCGAGGTCGAGGATCTCCGGCGCGACCAGCGCGTCATGCAGGATCACATCCGCCTGGGTCAGCGCATGCACGGCGTGCAGAGTCAGCAGCCCCGGATCGCCGGGGCCGGCGCCGACCAGCCAGACGGTGCCCGGGTCGAAGGCTTGGGGGGTGAGCCTGGGCGGCAACATGGGAGGAAGACCTCTCAGCGGATTGATTCGCCGGCCATAGGAGGTAATTTTTCTATTTTGTGCAATATATGCCCATCAAAAAAGAATTTTCTGGTTCATTTGGTTGGATGGGGGCGGTGTACGGCTATTTTTGTTGGGGTGCGGAGAAAACGCCTTCGCGGGACTGCCCCTTGGGGAACCCGACCAGGGCTCTGCCCTGGACCCGCCAGGGGCGACGGCCCTTGGAACCCGGACTATTGTCGTTGTGGTCCGGGGTCGAGTTCCACAAGGGGCATTGGGGCGGAAGCTCCGCGTTGCGTTGGCCCCGCCGCTCCGCCACTCTGATGCAGCGCACAACCGGGGACCGCACGCCAATGGACGAGGATTTTCGCAAGGCTGCGCTCGACTACCATCGCCTGCCCAGGCCCGGGAAACTCGCCATTGAACCCACCAAGCGCATGGCCACACAGCGTGACCTGTCGCTCGCCTACTCGCCCGGCGTTGCGGCCGCATGCGAGGCGATCGTCGCCAACCCCGACGCCGCCTACGACTACACCGCGCGCGGCAACCTGGTCGCCGTCATCTCCAACGGCACCGCCGTCCTGGGCCTTGGCAATATCGGCGCGCTGGCCGGCAAGCCGGTGATGGAGGGCAAGGCCGTCCTGTTCAAGAAATTCGCCGGGATCGACGTGTTCGATATCGAGGTCGATGCCCAGGACCCGGCCCGCTTTTGCGACGTCGTGGCGGCCCTGGAACCGACCTTCGGCGCCATTAACCTGGAAGACATCAAGGCGCCGGAATGCTTCGCCATTGAGGCCGAATTGCGCGCCCGGATGAAAATTCCGGTGTTCCACGACGACCAGCACGGCACCGCCATCACCGTTGCCGCCGCCGTGCGCAACGGCTTGCTGCTGCAAGGCAAGACCTTGGCGGAGGCCAAACTGGTCACCTCCGGCGCCGGCGCGGCGGCGCTGGCATGCGTGGATTTGCTGGTCTCGATGGGACTGCAACCGGACAACGTCACCCTGACCGACATCCAGGGCGTGGTGCGCGCCGACCGGCCCGACATGCTGCCGAACATGGCCCGGTATGCGCGCCAGACCAACCAAACGACACTGGAGGAAGCGTTGCCGGGCGCCGACGTGTTCCTCGGCCTGTCCGCCCCGCGCGTGTTGAAGCCGGAGTTTCTGCCTCTGCTGGGACCGAACCCGCTGATCCTGGCGCTGGCCAATCCGGACCCTGAAATCGACCCCGCGCTGGTGAAGGCCGCACGTCCCGACGCGATCGTGGCCACCGGGCGCAGCGACTACCCCAACCAGGTGAACAACGTCCTGTGCTTCCCGTTCATCTTCCGCGGTGCACTCGACGTGTCCGCCACCACGATCAACGAGGCGATGAAGATCGCCGCGGTCGAGGCCATTGCCGGCCTGGCGCGCGTCGAAGCCAGTGAGGTCGTGGCCGCGGCTTATGGCGGCCACGCGCCGGTGTTCGGGCGCGACTACATCATCCCTCGCCCGTTCGATCCGCGGCTGATCCTGGAAATCGCCCCCGCCGTCGCGCGCGCGGCCATGGAATCCGGTGTGGCGCGCCGACCGATCAGCGATTTCGCCGCCTATCAGCGCGATCTGGAGCGCTTCGTGTTCCGCTCCGGCTATCTGATGCGCCCGGTGTTCGAGGCCGCCGCCCGCGATCCCAAGCGCGTTGTCTTCGCGGAAGGCGAGGACGAGCGCGTGCTACGCGCCGCCCAGACCCTGGTCGATGACGGTATCGCACATCCGATCCTGTTGGGCCGCCATGCGGTGATTGCGAACAAGGTGCGAGAGATGGGGTTGCGGCTGAACCTGGGGAACAGCGTGACGGTCCTGGACCCGGCCGCCGACCACGACGTGTTCGACCCGCTGGTGCCGCAATACCAGGTGCTGGCGGGACGGCGCGGCACACCGCCGGAGCCGGCGGTGCGGCGGGTGGCGTCTCGCCCGTCCGTCGCCGCGGCGATGATGCTGCATTCAGGGCTGGCGGATGCGGCGATCTGCGGCGGCACCGGGGCGTGGTGGCGGCAGCTTCAGTATATTCTGCCGATCATTCCGCGCCGGCCGGATGTCGGGCGGGTGTATGCGCTGTCGGCGCTGATCATCCCGAACGGGGTGCTGTTCATCTGCGATACCTATATGGTGATCGATCCGACGGCCGAACAGATCATGGAGATGACGTTGCTGGCGGCGGAAGCGGTGCGAGGCTTCGGGATCGTGCCGAAGGCCGCGCTGCTGTCGCATTCCAGCTTCGGCGCCAGCGACAGCGATTCGGCGCGCAAGATGCGGCGGGCGTTGCGGCTGATCCGCGACCGCGCGCCGGAATTGGAAATCGACGGGGAAATGCACGCCGACGCGGCTCTGGTGGAGGTGATCCGCGATCGATCCGTGCCGGACAGCCGGTTCAGAGGGACGGCCAATCTGCTGATCATGCCGACGCTGGATGCTGCGAATATTTCGTTCAATCTGCTGAAAGCGGCGGTGGACGGGCTGCCGGTGGGGCCGATCCTGCTGGGGATGTCAAAACCTATTCATGTGGTGGTGCCGAGCGTGACGGCACGGGGGATTGTGAATTTGAGCGCGTTGGCGGTGGTGGAGGCCCAAGGGGTGGCAGCGCAGGGGGTGGCGAACCAAGTGGGGTGATAGGCTGGGACCGCCGCGGTCACGCTTGATGCCATTCGATCGGTGGTCAATAGTCTCTTACCGCCTGACTCTTGACACGTTCTGCATCAGAAAATCCCATTATATCATATCCGGAACGGTCGCGGCCTGCGCCAGCGGCTCCGCCGCCGCGGTCGCGGCTCGGCCCGCCTTGGTCAGGTAGTATCGGTATGTGCCGGTAACCCGCTTGATTACGCCCAGGTCCAGCAATCGGCGCAGATGCCTCGACAATCGGTTGGGGGAGAACATCTCCAGGCCGGGGAGCAGATCGCTCCGGCGGATGCCCGCAATAATGACCTTCGGGTCTTGCAACGCATGCAACAGCGCAGCGTCCCCCGCCTCGAAGAAGTTGATCCCCTTGGTGGTCTTCTCGCCCACCGTGCGCGGTTTGGTGACCCGCTCCAACGCACGAACCCCGGCGGAGAAATCGTCCAGCGCGGAAAGATGCGCCAGATAGCGGCGGTTGCAGCCCAGCAATATCTCGCGCAGGTCGATCAGGCTGTAGATGCTCTTCTTGACCGGGGCCAATCCATGCGTCGCAGGCCCCTCTCGGTGTTCCACCTTTCGGTGGCGCTTGAAAAACGACACGTCGTTGGTCGTGGTCTCGACCCGCAGCACGCATCCGACCTTGTCATACATCTTGATCGAGGCCTTGCCGAACCGATGCTTGATGCAAGTCCCCTCGATCCGGGTGGAATACTGTGAGTCAATCTCCTGGGCCAGTTGCGGCTAGATCCGACGGCCGAGGAACGTGGCGATCTGCTCCGCCTTCACGTTCAGCACCGATTGTCGGACCAGTTGTTCATACAGCGGCTGCAACGTGCTGGTGGAGCGGAACACCAGGTCGGTGGCATATTCCACCTGCATCAGGCTCCAGTGATAGCTCTGGCCGAAGACATCGAGCACCGGGCAGCACAGCGCGGCGTAGCGGTCCAGCACACGGTGCAGCAGATCGGGCGAGAACCCATCAGCCAGGTCCTGCGCCCGCTCCCAGTCGGCGATGCGGGTGAAGGCGTTGTCCGCCACGGTGGAGTCGATATCCTCCGCCGCCAGTTGACGGGCCAGTCGGCTATGGCCGTTGCAGTAGAATTGCAGACGGAACGGTGCCCAGAGCCTGCCCCCGGACTTGATCCCTACGCCATTCACACATCTCGTTGGGTAGCCGGATCGAGGTGGGCTTTGTGAAGCCAAGGCTAGTCGCAGCGGCATGTTTCGGAGTAATCCAAGCATACAATAACAGCGAAATCGGAACGCACATCATCCATTCATATATTGATATATATAATAATTATGAGATGTGTGAATCGCGTAGGGACTTGATCCGGGGGTGGGAACACGCAGGTAGACCAGCCCCAATTCAGCATTCATGAAGTAGAAATAGTAATGCAGGCACTTGCCGCTGGTCGGGCGCACGTGGTTCCGGTGGGTCTTCCGGTCATGCCACGGCTGGTAGCTGTAGCGACCTGCAAACATCCGCGTCCGGGATCGCAAACATCGGCGGGGCGTGCGCACGATCATTGCAACTGGGGATTCGACGCCAGCGCAAGATCACTGCAAATGGGCGCAGATTGATTGCAACCGGGATCGCAAACATCCGATCCG
>CAMBXJ010000048.1 GCA_945871455.1 Asaia bogorensis | reverse complement strand
TTGTTGTGCAGACGGACCTGGCCGACCTTCTGGACCAGTTCCTCCCGGATTTTTTCGTAGCTTTTTTCGGATCGGGTGGTCACTTCCTCGCCGCTGGTCATGCTTTCCAGGCGGCGGTGCTGCATCTTGTGCAGCTTCTTGTACTGGTTTTCGATTTCCTCGAAATTCGCCAGCACCTCGGGCTTCAGCTTCTCCTCCAGCGCCGACAGCGACATCGACGGGCCATCGCCCTCCTCATCGGGGTCCATGTCGTCATTCGCCGGGAAACCGTCGCCACCACCACTGGCCTCGACCGCTTCCACACTGTCCGGGGTCGGCGCGCCGGCGCCGTCGGTCGCTTCCAGGTCGATGATGTCACGCAGCAGCATGCGCCCGGCCTTGAGCTGCTCATGCCAGGAGATGATGGCCTTGAAGGTCAGCGGGCTTTCACACAAGCCGTTGATCATCATGTCGCGGCCGGCCTCGATCCGCTTGGCGATCGCGATCTCGCCCTCACGCGACAGCAGCTCGACGCTGCCCATCTCCCGCAGGTACATGCGGACCGGATCGTCGGTGCGGCCGAGATTGGCCTCATCGACATTGCCGGTCTGGCCTTCTTCTTCCTCGGCGTCCTCGGACTTCTCCGCCTTGGCGACAGGAGTCTCGCCGTCCTCGGATTCCTCGCTCTCGACGACCTGGATGCCCATTTCCGAGAAATTGGCCATCACGTCTTCGATCTGCTCGCTGCTGTTCTGATCCGGCGGCAGGATCGCGTTCAGCTCATCGAACGTGATGTATCCGCGCTCCTTGCCACGCGCGATCAGACGCTTCACGGCGACCGTCTGCACATCCAGCAGCGTGGTCTCCACGTCCTGTTCGGCCGTCACGGTATCGCCAGCGACACTCGGTTTGGTGGCCATGTCTCAGCGCACTCCTTCGTCACACGGGGCGCTGCCGGATCGGCGCTGCCCCTCATTATTATGCGGCCTCAAGTTCGATCCCGTCCGGGTCGCCGCGCTGGACCTTCAACAGGGCCTCCACACGGGCGGTGAGGCGATTTTGATTCTCACGGGTCATCTCGCGGTCGAAATCCCCTCTGGCGGCTTCAACCTCCGCACGGAGTTGTTCGACGTTGAGGAACCCAAAAATATGCCACCACCCCGCCCCGGCCTCCGCCAGCATGGCCGAGGGGGATGCACAGGCAGGTAACGGCACGGGAACCGACGCCAGGACATATGCGACATCCGCCTGCAATCCAGAGGCAGTCAGGTGGTCCATCACCCCCTCAGTGTCAAGAACGTCAACGCGATCAGCCCATTCCCTGATCGCCTGCCTCACCCTCTCCAACCGCCCATCCAACGTCAGCCGCGCATAGCTGGGCTCCACATCCTCCAGCAGCGCGGGGTGGCGCAGCAGGATTGCCGTCAAAATCCGGGTTCGCTCGGTGTCGCTCGATTCGATGCTTGGCACCGGGCGAACAACCGGACCGGACGCCCGCGCGGGCTCCGGTTTGCCGAACTTGCCCGCCTTGCCCTGATAGGATTTGCCTTGGCGCCGATCGGCATAGAATCGGTCGCGGAAGGTGGTGCGATATTCCCCTGCCAGGGTCTTGTCCGCGATCTGGTTCGCCGCGGCATTCAGACGCGCCATGAACGCGGCCCGCAACTCGGGACCTGACGCCGGTGTCACGCCCTCTCGCAACACGTCGTAGAGGACATCGGCCAGCGGTCGCGCCGCGGCCAGCATCGCCTGGAAATCCCCCGGACCGTTCCGCCGGACCAGGCTGTCCGGATCTTCCCCCGACGGCAGGGTAACCAGTTTCAACGACTTCTCCGGCGTGATCAGCGGCAAGGCGAGTTCCGCACCCCGCGCCGCCGCCCGCGATCCGGCGGCATCGCCGTCGAAACACAGGATCGGCATCGGCGAGACCTGCCACAGAAGCTCCAACTGGTCATCGGTCAGCGCGGTGCCCAATGGTGCAACGGCGCCAGTGAAGCCGGCCTGGTGCAGGGCGATGACGTCCATATAGCCTTCGACCACCACCAAAGGCTGGCCCCCGCGCACCCCATTGCGTGCCATATCCAGGCCGTAGAGGTTGCGGCGTTTGGAGAACAGCGCGGTCTCCGGGCCGTTCACGTATTTGGGCTGCCCATCGCCCATGATCCGCCCGCCAAAGCTGATCGTCCGGCCTCGACGGTCACGGATTGGGAACATCACCCGGTTGTAGAACAGGTCGAATGTGCGGCCGGTTTCATCGTCACGGCGCATGACGCCGACCTCGACGAGTTGGTCCGCTGTCACACCCTCCCGCGCCAGATCGGCACCGATCGCACCGCGCCCCTCGCCGGACCAGCCGAGGCCGAACTGCTTGATGGTTTCCAGGGTCAGGCCGCGGCCGAGGAGATAGGTCAGGGCAGTGTGGCCTTCGGGGAGGAAGAGGCGGCGTTCATAGGCGGCGGCCGCGGCTTCCAGGATCGCGCCCAGGTCCAGCCGGCGGCGTTCGGCTTCCGCAGCTTCCGGCGTGGGTTGAGGGACGTCCATCCCCGCTTCCGACGCGAGTTGCTCCACCGCTTCCATGAAGCCGGTGCCCTGGCTTTGCATGACGAAGCCGATCGCGTCGCCATGCGCGCCACAGCCGAAGCAATGGTAATGGTCGTCATAGACGTAGAAGCTGGGGTTCTTTTCTCCGTGGAAGGGACAGCAACCTTTCCACTGCCGGCCCGATCGCGCCAGGCGCACACGCCGGCCGATCACCGCCGCGATCGGGGTGCGGCTGCGCAGTTCATCCAGGAAATTCGGCGGCAGGGCCATCAGGCGGACAGTTTCGCTTTCACGATCGGCCCCGCCTTGGCCATATCGAGGGCCGCGGCATGTTTCGCCCGCAAGACCGCGATGACCTTGCCCATGTCCTTGATGCTGGCCGCGCCGGTTTCCGCGATTGCATCCGCAACCGCCGCTTCCATCGCCGCATCGTCCAACTGTTGCGGCAGGAAGGCTTCGATGACCGCGATTTCGGCCGATTCCTTGGCGACCAGTTCCGGACGATTCCCCTGGGTGAACATTTCCACCGATTCGCGGCGGGACTTCACCATGCCGCGCAGCATGGACAGAATCTCATCGTCGGGAACCTTGTCGATCCCCTTGGGGCGGGACGCGATGTCGACGTCCTTCAGCTTGGCCAAGATCATGCGCAATGTCATGGTGCGGGGCGCGTCGCCGGCCTTCATCGAGGTTTTGAGTTGCTCGGTGAATTGCTCTCTCAGGGCCATGACGATTCCTTCCGCGCTTAAACGCCCTCTATACACCGTTCGGTTGGAAAAATCCGCTCGGCACGGCGCCGCGGAAAAAATTTCCTGAACGCGCGCGCATTTGATTGTCTCGGGAAATTTTTTCCGATATCGATCCGCCATGCCGATACTCGTAGACGATATCATCGACCGATTGGGTGGCGGCGAGGCTGCCGCCCGCCTCGCCGGCGTGAGCACGGAGGCCGTGCGCAAATGGCGCCAGGCTGGCTCTATCCCTTCCCGCCATTGGTACGCGATCGCCGCGTCCACCGGCCTGACCCTGGCCGAGTTGCGTGGCGGGGCAAGCGAGGCGCCCATGGCGTCCGACGAGGTGCCACCGGGCGCCACCGCGGCGCTGGTGCTGGCGGATGGGACGGTGTTCTGGGGGCGCGGTTTCGGCGCTTCCAGCCAGGCGGGTTCGCCGGTGAGCGTGGGGGAAATCTGCTTCAACACCGGGATGACCGGTTATCAGGAAACCCTGACCGATCCATCCTATGCCGGGCAGATCATCACCTTCACGTTCCCGCATATCGGCAATGTCGGCACCAACCACGCCGACATGGAGGCCGTGTCGGTGGCCGCCCGTGGCCTGGTGGTGAAACAGGACATCACGGAACCGTCGAACTGGCGTTCGGTCCAACATCTGGATGCCTGGCTGCGCGCCCGGTCCATTTCCGGCATTGCCGGCGTGGACACCCGCGCGCTGACGGTACGCATCCGCGACGGCGGGCCGCCGAGCGGGGTGCTGGCGTTTCCGGACGATGGAAAATTCGATCTGGAGGCGCTGCGTGCCCAGGCGCGGGCATGGCCCGGGCTGGAAGGCATGGACCTGGCGAAAGAGGTCACCTGCCGGCAGAGCTACGCCTGGAATGAGACGCAATGGTCGTGGCCCGATGGCGCCGGCCGGCAGGACGCGCCGCGGCATCATGTCGTGGCGGTGGATTACGGGGCCAAGCAAAATATTCTGCGGTGTCTGGCCTCGGCCGGTTTCCAGGTGACGGTGGTGCCCGCGACATCGACCGCCGAGGATATCTTGCGACACAAGCCGGATGGCGTGTTCCTGTCGAACGGCCCGGGCGATCCGGCGGCAACCGGCGTTTACGCGGTGCCGGCGATCCGGGGTGTCCTGGATGCTGGGGTGCCGCTGTTCGGCATCTGCCTGGGGCATCAGTTGCTGGCTTTGGCGCTCGGTGCTCGGACCTTCAAGCTGCAACGCGGCCATCGTGGCGCCAACCAACCGGTGAAGGATCTGACCACCGGCAAGGTGGAGATCACCAGCCAGAACCACGGTTTCGCGGTGGATGCCGACAGCCTGCCGGCAACGGTGACGGCCACGCATGTGTCCCTGTTCGATGGCTCGAACGAGGGGTTGGCGTGTTCCGACCGGCCGGCGTTCAGCGTGCAGTATCATCCGGAGGCGAGCCCAGGGCCGAGCGATAGCCATTATTTGTTTGGGCGTTTCGCCGAGATGATCGACGGGCGACAGTAGGCATGGACGCCCGGCTTTTCCAGCACGCCATTCGAAGCGCGACAGTCACATACCCCATCCCTTTTGTGTTCAGCATGCTCGTTCTGTTTGCGGTGGCTTGTTTCAGCGGTACCTTGCTTGCTGCCGATTGGCTTCGCATCTTATTTGCGGTCAGCGGCGTGACTAGCATGGGAAGCGCGATCGGGCTGGTCGCGTACGCCATGATCAGACGACCCGAAATGCTTCGTTCGGAACGGCATGTGTTGAGCATGACGATGGCACAGATGATCGGAGACAAGGAAATGGACCCGGTGCTGCGAGATCGGCTCAGTCACGCAGTTCTTGACGCCGATGATCGACCGCGCCCCAAATCACCCCAAGTACGCGTCCCCCGCCAGCGACGCGCCGACGAGGATCGTTGAAATGGCGAGTAGAACATTTTTGATAACCCTGGATCTGTTTGACCCAACGTTGGAGCTTGAATCCTTAAAGGAATTCATCAAGACCAGCGATCTCTTTGAAAATTGGTGGAACCACATCCCCGGCGTTTTCCTGGTGGTTAGTGGCAACGATGCGGCCACGATTAGTGAGGCTATCAGGCGCTTCACGAATGATGCGCGGCTTCTGGTGATTGCCACCGATCCCGAGGAGTCTGATGGATGGTTGTCGGAACGCGGGTGGAAATGGGTTCGGGGTCGAGCGGGGCAACCGGTCAACGCGTCGGCCGCTGAATAAGCCAAGCTTGCCGCATTCTGCTAGTCCGACCGATCGATCGCCCTCCAGCCTGTCGCTGAAAACGTGTTGGGGGCGTTCAGCTTCAACTCGTCATAGCGGCACAACAGATGCCAATCACTGCTATTCGTATCCCGATGCTGCCGTCAGGCAGTTGACCTGGGATCAATGAACCAGGATTTCCCTGAATGCCCAAACGCACCGACATCAAATCCATCATGATCATCGGCGCCGGCCCGATCGTGATCGGCCAGGCCTGTGAGTTCGACTATTCCGGCGCGCAGGCCTGCAAGGCCCTGAAGGCCGAGGGCTATCGCGTCATTCTGGTCAACTCCAATCCCGCCACGATCATGACCGATCCCGGTCTGGCCGACGCCACCTATATCGAGCCGATCACGCCGGAGGTCGTCGAAAAGATCATCGCCCGCGAAAAGCCCGACGCTCTGCTGCCGACCATGGGCGGACAGACGGCGCTCAACACGGCGATGAAGCTGGACGCCAACGGCGCGCTTAAACGCCACGGGGTCGAGCTGATCGGGGCCAAGGCCGATGTCATCGACCGCGCCGAGGATCGGCTCAAATTCCGCGACGCAATGGCGGAAATCGGCATCGAATCGCCCCGCAGCGCCATCGCTCGCACCCTGGAAGAAGCCAGGGCCGCACTTGCCATGACCGGCCTGCCCGCGGTGATCCGTCCCAGCTTCACTCTGGGCGGCACCGGCGGCGGCATCGCCTACAACAAGGAAGAATTCGAACAGATCGTCGCCGGCGGCCTCGAAGCCTCTCCCACCACCGAAGTGCTGATCGAGGAATCCGTCCTCGGCTGGAAAGAATATGAGATGGAGGTGGTCCGCGACCGGGCGGACAACTGCATCATCGTGTGCTCGATCGAGAACGTCGATCCGATGGGCATCCATACCGGCGATTCCGTGACCGTCGCGCCGGCGCTGACCTTGACCGACAAGGAATACCAGCGGATGCGCGATGCCTCGATCGCCTGTCTGCGCAAGATCGGCGTCGATACCGGCGGGTCCAACGTGCAATTCGGCCTCAACCCGGCCGACGGGCGCATGGTGGTCATCGAGATGAACCCGCGCGTGTCACGTTCATCCGCGCTGGCGTCGAAGGCGACCGGTTTCCCGATCGCGAAAATCGCCGCCAAGCTGGCCGTGGGCTACACACTGGACGAGCTGACCAACGACATCACCATGGTCACCCCGGCCAGCTTCGAGCCGACCATCGATTATGTGGTGGTGAAAATCCCCCGCTTCACCTTTGAAAAATTCCCCGGCACCCCAGCCTTGCTGACCACGTCCATGAAGTCGGTGGGTGAGGCGATGGCGATCGGGCGCAGCTTCGCGGAAGCCCTGCAAAAGGGCCTGCGCAGCATGGAGACCGGCTACTCCGGCCTGGACCCGGTTGAACCGCCGGGCGATGGCGGTGCTGACGCGTTCCGGGCGGCGCTGTCGCAGCCGAGCCCGGACCGGTTGCTGATGGCGGCGCAGGCGATCCGGGCGGGGGTGCCGATCCAGGACATCCACGACGCCTGCAAGTTCGATCCCTGGTTCCTGCGCGAACTGGAACGCATCATCGAGGCCGAACGCGCGGTGGCCGCGTCTGGGCTTCCCACCGAGTCCGGCGCGCTCCGTCGGTTGAAGGCGCTGGGATTCTCGGACAAGCGGCTGGCGGAACTGGCGGGTCGGTCGGAGGAGGAGGTTGCCGCCCATCGCCAGGACCTCGGTGTGCTGCCGGTATATAAGCGCATCGACACCTGCGCGGCGGAATTCGCGTCCGCCACGCCCTATATGTATTCGACCTATGAGGGCGGCTACGGCACCCCGGTCTGCGAATCCGATCCGACCGACCGAACCAAGATCGTGATCCTGGGGGGCGGGCCGAACCGCATCGGCCAGGGCATCGAGTTCGACTATTGCTGCGTACACGCCGCCTATGCGCTGAAGGACGCCGGGTTCGAGACCATCATGGTCAACTGCAACCCGGAAACCGTGTCCACCGACTACGATACCTCCGACCGGCTGTATTTCGAACCGCTGACGGCCGAGGACGTCATTGCCCTGGTGCGGCGGGAGCAGGAGAACGGCACCTTGCTGGGCTGCATCGTGCAGTATGGCGGGCAGACCCCGTTGAAACTGTCCCAGGCGCTGTCCAAGGCCGGCATCCCAATCCTGGGCACCAGCGCGGACGCGATCGATGTGGCGGAAGACCGGGAGCGCTTCCAGGCCCTGCTGCAACGCCTCGGCCTGCGCCAGCCCGATAACGGCATCGCCCGTTCGGCCGACGAAGCCGAAGCCATCGCCGAACGAGTGGGTTACCCGGTGGTGATCCGTCCGTCCTACGTCCTGGGCGGACGCGCGATGGAAATCGTCTACGACCGCACCGGACTGCATCGGTATATGCGGGAAGCCGTCCGGGTGTCCGGGGAAGGTATGATCCAGGGCGGGCCCGTCCTGATCGACCGCTATCTGAACGACGCGATCGAGGTCGATGTCGACTGCATCTGCGACGGGGAGACCGTCTATGTCGCCGGTGTCATGGAGCATATCGAGGAGGCCGGCATTCATTCCGGCGATTCCGCCTGCTCCTTGCCGCCCTATACGCTGTCCCCGGCCACGATCACAGAGATCAAGGCAGAGACCGAGGCGATGGCCAAGGCGCTGAACGTCGTCGGGCTGATGAACGTGCAGTATGCGATCAAGGACGACACGATCTACGTGCTGGAAGTCAATCCCCGCGCGTCGCGCACGGTGCCATTCGTCGCCAAGGCCACCGGCGTACCGGTTGCCAAGATCGGCGCCCGGGTGATGGCGGGCGCGAAACTGGCCACCGACTTCCAACTGGACGACCAGGCGATCGCCCCGCATGTCGCGGTGAAAGAGGCGGTCTTCCCCTTCGCCCGCTTCCCCAACGTGGACACCATCCTGGGCCCGGAAATGAAATCCACCGGGGAGGTCATGGGCCTCGATTCGAGCTTCGAGCGGGCCTTTGCCAAGTCGCAATTGGGCGCCGGGGTGATCCTGCCGGAAAAGGGCACCGTCTTCCTGTCTGTCAAGGACGCCGACAAGAAGGGATTGCCCGCCCTGGCACGCCGTCTGACCGAGATGGGGTTCACCATTCTGGCCACCCGCGGCACCGCCGCCCGCATCCGCGAGGCCGGGTTGCCGGTGACCCTGGTCAACAAGGTGCTGGAAGGTCGGCCGCATTGCGTGGACGCGATTCGCTCAGGTGATGTGCAACTGGTGATCAACACCGCATCCACGCCGCAATCCGTCGCCGACAGCTTTGCCATCCGCCGCGGCGCCCTGACGCACGGCATCCCGCATTACACCACGTTCGCCGGCGCGCGGGCGGCGGTGCACGCAATTGCGGCATTGAAGGCGGGAACGCTTGAAGTTGCGCCCCTTCAATCCTACTTCCGCGGTTCGTTCTGAGCCGAACGCCGCGACCGGACCCGACCCGGCCTCAATTGGGCCGCGGTCGCGACGCGCGGTTGAGATCGACCAGCTCGATTGCCTGGGGCAGACCTCTCGGGGTTTGCTTATCGCCTGAAACCTGCGCAGGCTCGCGCCCGCGTGCGGTTTTCGGATTGCTTCGCGATCCAATCCGCGCCAGCCTGCTCGGCCCCTTATCACTGTCGCTCGAAGGACCTCGACGTGCAGAAGTTTCCCATGACCGCCCCAGGCCTGCAGCGGCTGGCAGACGAGCTACGCCACCTGAAGGCGGTGGAACGCCCAGCGATCATCCGTGCGATCGCCGAAGCACGCGCCCACGGCGATCTGTCCGAAAACGCCGAGTATCATGCCGCCCGCGAACGCCAATCCTTCATCGAAGGCCGCGTGATTGAGTTGGAGGAGATTGTCTCGGCCGCCGAGGTGATTGATCCGTCCACCCTGACCGGCGACCACGTGAAGTTCGGTGCCCATGTCTGGCTGGTCGATGAGGAGACCGAGAAGGAAAACACCTACCAGATCGTCGGCGTGCACGAAGCCGACATCAAGGCGGCGCGCCTGTCGATTTCGTCGCCGCTGGCCAAATCCCTGATCGGCAAGAAGGTGGGCGAAACCGTGTCGGTTCCCGCGCCAGGCGGCGATCGGTCGTACGAGATTCTTGGGATCAAGTTTATCTAGGGCGCATCGTGACAGAATCCAGCGTGCGAGCGCATCCGGGGCAACGCCCCGGCAGAGACCCGGTCCGGTCGATCCGGCCGTGATCACCCTTTCGGATATCCAGGCGGCGGCGGACCGGATCGCCGGCCGGGTGCTGCGAAGCCCGATGATTGCCAGCGACACGATCTCGCGCGCCACGGGGGCAAATGTCTTCCTGAAGTTGGACAATCTGCAGGCGACCGGCGCGTTCAAGGAACGAGGGGCGGCCAATCGGCTGTCGCAGTTGAGCGAACTGGAACGTGCCCGCGGCGTCATCGCCATGTCGGCCGGCAACCACGCCCAGGCCGTGGCGCGCCACGCACGGTTGCTGGGTATTTCGGCTACCATCGTCATGCCCAAATTCACCCCGGCGACCAAGGTAACCCGCACCGCGGCCTGGGATGCCAAGGTCGTATTATGCGGTGAAACCCTGGCCGAAGCCGCGGAACATGCCACCACCCTGGCGCAACGGGACGGGTTGGTGTTCATCCACCCGTATGACGATCCCGGGGTGATCGCGGGCCAAGGCACGTTGGCGCTGGAAATGGTGCAGGACGTCCCCGATCTGGACGCCTTGGTCATTCCGGTGGGCGGCGGGGGCCTGCTCGCCGGCTGCCTGATCGCGGCCATGTCGCTGAAACCCGGCATCGCGGTCTACGGCGTGGAGGTCGAAGCCTACGCGGCCATGGCACAGCGCCTGGCCGGACGCGGCGTATCCGTCGGTGGGGCAACCATCGCGGAAGGCATCGCCGTGCGCGATATCGGCGAAATCCCGTTCGAACTGGTCCGCCGTCGGGTCACCGAGATCCTGGTCACCCCCGAGCGCGCCATCGAAGAAGCCATAGGATTGCTGATCGAAGGCGCCAAAACCGTCGCCGAGGGGGCTGGGGCCGCCGGCATCGCGGCCCTGCTGACCTATCCCGAGCGGTTTCGTGGCAAGCGGGTCGGGGTCGCCATCACCGGCGGCAACATCGATACCCGCATCCTGTCCAACGTCCTGCTGCGCAATCTGCTGCGCGACGGGCGTCTTCTGCGCCTGCATCTGCAAATTCCCGACCGTCCCGGCGTGTTGGCCGATATTGCCGGCAAGATCGGCGACAGCGGCGGCAATATCATCGAGGTCTCGCATCAGCGGCTGTTCGCATCATCCTCGGTGCAGGCCGCTGAATTGGAGGTCATGGTTGAGGCGCGCGATCCGGTTCATGCACTGGCGATCATGGAAGCCCTGGAACAGACCTACGTCGTCAGGCGCGTCTAGGCATTGATATTTGGTTCATACGATGCGGCAAAACTCTATTTTCTATCCAAGCCGCCGGAATTTTCTTGCCTCCCCAATCAGGAAGTGAAAAGACACGTGGCACCCCCGGCTTGGCTCGGGCAAACAATACCAACCGCCCTGACGATTGACCGATGCACCGCCCACACCGTCATTGCCAGACTTGATCCTCCACACCGCGCCCGCCCGTTGAAGCGCGGGTTGCCAGCTCAGGCTCGGAAATGACGGGGATGGGAGGCCGATGGTTCCGGCCGCTAAAACAACACGACGATTGGGGTGATAACCTTTTGGCAACCATTCCCGGCACTATGATCACCATCCCGCAGGACGTTCATCCATGATTGCCCGCCCCGCCCACCTCACGGCCCTGGAAGCCGAAAGCATCCGGATATTCCGCGAAGTTGCCGCGCAGACGACCAAACCAGTGATGCTGTATTCGATCGGCAAGGACTCCTCCGTCCTGCTGCATTTGGCGCGCAAGGCATTCTACCCGGCGAAACCGCCCTTCCCGCTGGTTCATGTCAATACGACATGGAAGTTCCGGGACATGATCACGTTCCGGGATGCGACGGTCGAACGTTTCGGATTGGAATTGCGTCAGCACACCAATCCGGATGGGCTGGCGCGCGACATCAATCCGTTCGACCACGGCAGCGCCTATACCCAGATCATGAAAACCGACGCGCTGAAGCAGGCCCTGACCGCGGGCGGCTACGATGCCGCGATCGGCGGCGCTCGCCGGGATGAAGAACGCTCCCGCGCCAAGGAGCGGGTCTTCTCGGTCCGCGGTCCCGGACACACGTGGGAGCCGAAACGCCAGCGGCCGGAACTCTGGCACCTGTATAACGGCAGCCTGGCGCCGGGGGAGACATTGCGGGTCTTCCCGCTGTCCAACTGGACCGAGTTGGATGTCTGGACGTATATACAGTCAGAAGGCATCGACGTGGTGCCGCTGTATTTCGCCAAGATGCGCCCCACCGTGATCCGCGACGGCCAGATCATCGTGGTCGACGACGAACGCATGCGCTTCCTGCCCGGTGAATCCCCGATGGACCGCATGGTCCGCTTCCGCTCCCTCGGCTGCTACCCACTGTCCGCCGCCGTCGATTCCGACGCCGCCACGTTGGAGGACATCGTCAACGAGATGCGTACGACCCGGGTGTCGGAACGCGCCGGACGCCTGATCGACAAGGACCAGGACTCCTCGATGGAAATGAAGAAGCGCGAGGGATATTTCTGATGCCCGATTCTCTTCTCCGCGTCCTGACCTGCGGCAGCGTCGATGATGGCAAATCGACCCTGATCGGGCGCCTGTTGTTCGAGTGCGGTTCCATCCCGGATGACGTGATGGTGGCTTTGGAACATGATTCCCGCCGCTTCGGCACCGTCGAAAACGGCGTCGATTACGCGCTGCTGGTGGACGGCCTGGCCGCCGAACGCGATCAGGGCGTGACCATCGACGTCGCCTATCGCTACTTCGAAACGCCCAAGCGCCGCTTCATCCTCGCCGATACGCCAGGCCACCAGCAATACACCCGCAACATGGTGACCGGTGCGTCCAACTCGAACCTGGCGATCTTGCTGGTCGATGCACGCAAGGGCATTCTGGACCAGACGCGCCGCCATGCCGCGATCGCCTCCCTGCTGGGCATCCATGATCTGGTGCTGGCGGTCAACAAGATGGACCTGATCGGCTTCGATCAGGCGGTGTTCGACCGCATCGTGGCCGATTTCCGCGCGTTGCTGGGCCGCTTGGGCACCATGACCGTCACCCCGATCCCGGTCTGCGCGCGGGATGGCGACAACGTCACCTCCGCCAGCACGCGCATGCCCTGGTACACCGGCACGACCCTGCTGAAGGTGCTGGAGGACGTGGAACTGACCCGGGCGGACGCGGATCGACCGTTCCGCATGCCGGTCCAGTTCGTCAATCGTCCCGACCATACATTCCGTGGCTACGCCGGCACCGTGTCCGCCGGCACCATCCGCCCGGGTGCCACGGTCGTGAACGCGGCCACCGGGGTTGAAGCGAAAATCGCCCGCATCGTCACCATGGATGGCGATCTGGCGGATGCCGGCTTCGACCAGCCGGTGACCTTGGTGCTGGATCGCGAGATCGACGCGTCGCGCGGGGATGTGATCGCCGCCGCCCCGCCACCGCGGCTGGCCGATCAGATCGATTGCTGGGTCGTGTGGATGGACGAAACCCCGCTGTTCCGCGGGCGAGCCTACCAGTTCATGCTGGGCGCGCGGACGGTGACCGGCACGATTACGGACATCACCAACCGCCTGGACGTCGAAACCCTGAACGAAATTGGCGTCCGCGAACTGCACCTGAACGAGATCGGCCGCGTCTCGATCTCTCTTTCCCACCCGGTCGCCTGCGAAACCTATGAGACCAGTCGCGAACTGGGCGGTTTCATCCTGATCGACCGGCTGACCCGCAACACTGTCGGCGCCGGGATGATCACCAACATCCATGCCGGTCGCAGCGAGGTTTACTGGCACCGCCTGGACGTGGACAAGCAAGCCCGCGCTGGCCTGAATGCCCAGAAACCGGCCGTGCTATGGTTCACCGGCCTGTCCGGGGCCGGCAAGTCCACCATCGCCAATCTGGTGGAAAAGCGCCTGCACGCCATGGGCAAGCACACGATGGTGCTGGACGGCGACAATGTCCGCCACGGCCTCAACCGCGACCTGGGCTTCACCGAAGCCGACCGGGTCGAAAATATCCGCCGGGTCGCCGAGGTCTCCAAGCTGTTCGTGGAAGCGGGGCTGATCGTGCTGGTCTCGTTCATCTCCCCCTATCGCAACGAGCGGATGCTGGCGCGCGATTGCGTGGAGGAGGGCGAATTCCTGGAAATCTTCGTCGACACGCCGGTCGACGAATGCCGGCGCCGAGACCCGAAAGGCCTGTATCAGAAGGCGGATTCCGGTCAGTTGCGGAACTTCACAGGTGTCGATGCGCCGTACGAAGAACCACTGGACCCCGAAATCCGATTGCTGACCCTGGAAGCCACGCCGGAGGAATTGGCCGAACGGGTGGTGGTGGCGCTGCGGGAACGTGGCATCGTTACCTGACGAGACGCTCGACACGATAGCGGCGCAAATCCGGGCCTGCCGGGTCTGCGCCGAACACCTGCCACTGGGGCCGAGGCCGGTGTTTCAGGCATCGGTGACGGCGCGGGTACTGATCGCCAGCCAGGCACCCGGGACGAAGGTCCATGAAACGGGGATTCCGTTCAACGATGCCTCCGGCGATCGGCTGCGTGGCTGGTTGGGGATCGACCGGGA
>CAMBXJ010000047.1 GCA_945871455.1 Asaia bogorensis | reverse complement strand
ACCGGCGCGGCTATGCGGGCAACGACATCCGCAACAAGACATTGGGCATTGTCGGGATCGGCAATATCGGCACCCGGGTCGCGGATATCTGCCGAGCGGCGTTTGGGATGACGATTTTGGCGTATGATCCGTATCAGACGGCGGAGCAGGTCGCGGCGCGCGGCGGGCAGAAAGTGTCTCTGGAGGAACTGTTGCAACGGTCTGACTACGTGACGGTGCATTGTCCTCGGACGAAAGACAGTTTCGGCATGTTCGGGCGGGCTCAGTTCGCGCTGATGAAGCCCTCCGCTTATTTTGTGAATACCGCCCGCGGCGGCATTCATGACGAGGCCGATCTGGCCGACGCCTTGCGGGAACGGCGGATCGCCGGCGCGGGTCTGGACGTGTTCCTGAAGGAGCCGCCGGATTTGGATCATCCTCTGCTGCACTTGGACAATGTCATCGTTACCCCGCACAACGCCGGCATGACCGACGAGTCCGTGTTCGAGATGGTGACCGCCACCGCGCATCAGTGGATCGACATCTTCGACGGCAAGGTGCCGCCTCGGATGGTCAACCCCGAAGCCTGGCCCTTATATAGTGAGCGGTTCGAGGCGATCCTGGGCTTCCGTCCGGCCGATCTGCCGACATGAGCGGGGTCCATACGGGCCTGTTGCTGGCGATGATGGAACCTCCCCCGGCGATGGAGGAGGAATTCCAGGACTGGTATGACACCGAGCACTTCCCGGAACGCCGGGACTGCGAGGGGTTCGTCACCGCCGGCCGCTACATCTGTATCGACGGGTTTCCTCGGTATCTGGCGCTGTATGACCTGGCCGATACCAACGTCCTGCGTGGTCCGGGTTACGCCAGGATCGCCGGGGCAAAGTATTCGGCGTGGACGCATCGGGTGATCTCTCGCGTCTGGGGGCAGTATCGGGCCGATGCGCGCCAGGTATTTCCGGGCTCCGCGCTGATGGGGGCGTCCGGGGCCGCGTCCCGGCTCGTGCTGTTTCGGTTTCGCCAGGTGGGGCCGGAGGCGGAGGCCCAGGTGCTGGCCGGATTGCACAATCTGTATGACGGGCGGGCCGAGGTGGCTCAGTTCCGGCTGTTTCACGCCTCCCAGCCGGATGGCTCGGACCTGATCGCGATCGTCGAAATGCAGGTTCCGACGCCGGCCGATGCGGGTGTGGCAGCGGCGTTCGGTGCGGCGGTGCGGTATCTGGACCAGGTGAACACCTATGGTCCGTATACACGCCGGATCGCCGGGTCGTTTCCTTCGACGACATGACCCGGCCGGTCGTCCTGCTGACGGACGATTCCATCCATCCGGATGCGGTCGCCCTGCTGCGCCAGACCTGTGAGGTCCGCATCGCCGGGGCCTATGCCGCCGAAGCAACGATGGTCGAGGCGGTCCGAGACGCTTCTGCGATCCTGGTCCGGCTCGGCACGATCTCGGCGCCGGTTATCGCGGCGGCACCCGGGTTGCGGATCGTGGCGTGCCATGGGTCCGGAGTCGATGACGTCGAGCTGGACGCGGCAACCGCGGCCGGGGTGGTGGTGACCAATGCGGGGGCGGCCAATGCATCCGCTGTAGCCGAATACACGTTCGCGCTGCTGCTGGCCTTGCTGCGACGCGTTCCCCAGGCCGATCGGAGCATGCGGTCGGGCGGCTGGGATCGAGCACCCCTGGTTGGCGTCGGGCTGGAAGGCCGGATCTTGGGCGTGGTCGGGCTGGGCCAGATCGGACGCCGTGTGGCCCGGATCGGGTTGGGGTTCGGGATGACCGTTCTGGCGTGCGACCCGAAACCCTTGGTGCCGGACGGGTTGGCGGTGCGGTTGGTGCCTCTGCCGGTGCTGCTTTCGGAGGCAGATGTCGTGACCCTGCATGCTCGGTCTAGTCCGGCGACCCGTGGAATCGTCGATGCGCGTGCGTTTTCGATGATGCGACCGGGTGGGTTTCTGGTGAACACGGGCCGTGGGGACCTGGTGGACCAGGGGGCTCTGCTGGCCGCGCTGCGGTCCGGGCATTTGGCTGGGGCGGCTTTGGATGTCTATGACCCGGAGCCTTTGCCTTTAGAGTCTCCGCTGCGGACGATGGATAACGTGGTGCTGTCGCCGCATGTGGCGGCCCAGACCGCGGACGCGGTGCGCGCGATGGGGTTCGCGGCCGTGCGGGCGATCCTGGCGGAATTGGCTGGGGAGCTGCCTTTGTCTGTGTACAATCCCGAGGTTTATGCGGTTCGTGCGGGGTTGGGGGTGGGTTGAGGGGTTGATGCTGTCTACGCGGTTTGGTCTCCCTGGTTTGGGTGGATCGACTGGGAACCACCGGTCATGGGTGGGTCAGGCTCGGCCGCGACCGAGATCGCGTGTTTTTGGTATGGTCTTCTCATGGATGTGCAGATCGCGGCAAGGATGTCTTGGTTCAGAAACTGGATCAGGGTGATGTTCTATCTACCTGCGATGTCACGGTTTGTTCATTATTTGTGCAATGGTTAACGGAAAATTCGATGTTTGGAGATGTGCTCCACCGGCTGGGTGTCGATGCCTGGAGTCGTTTTGAGACCGTACATCACATACGGGCTGTGATCGATTGGCTTGGCGTCGGAATTTCGATCGTTTTGAGATGTTGGTTTAAGTTCGTGTCCCGGGCGGTGTCGTTACGGAACACGGCGGATTCGGGGGGTATTCGTTGCGTATCCATGCGGGATAAGGGGGATTTTGTTTCGAAGAGGCGCTGTTAACCATCACCTCGCGGTGATCAAAATGTAGGCAGATCGCCATCACGGCCGCGCTGGACAGCCCATCACCGGGGGACCGGTAGGCGCGCCCAAACGCATGGCTTTCACGCAGCTATGGCATCGCCGGCGGCCAACGATTGTCCCAAATGGCTTTGGGGTCTGGGTTGCGGTTTCGGGCGAATCACTTCCCACGACCCTCACCAGTCAATTCTAATTCGATGTGTCCAAGGGACGGTGTGCCGCGGCACAGGCGCGATAGTTGGCGTCCAGGGCCGGTGCCATCAGGCGGAGCGCCGCCAAACGCCGCGCCATGTCTCGCACATACCGCACCTCCCCCGGTGCGAGCGCTCGGCCCAGCAATGGCTGTTCGCGGTATGACAGCCATTTCTTCATGACCTGGTAGCCGCCGATCGTGAAGTTCCAGACCGCTTCGGGGATGTTCCGCCAATAGCCGTCGGCGTTCAGGTACACGTCCAGGGCGGCGGGGCCGAGCAGCGCGGCTTGTGCCTGGGTGGCGGCTTCGTCGGATGCGTATTTTCGCGTAACGACCCGTCCGCGGCCGGGCATCACCGCACCTCCCTTGCCGGCATGGCCCCAACCGGCGGTGAGCATGCGATCGGCCTCGGTCATCGCGCCGCCCCCGCGTTTCGACGGGACAGCGACGGTCATCAGCGCGGGGTCGATCGTGCCAGCCGTGACACCGGGAACCGCCGTGTCCGGGTCGAGCAGGGCCGCGATGCGGGCGCCGAGGGTGGCGGAGGATTGCAACAGGTCGGCGTTGTCCGGGAGAGGCACGCGCGGCCAATCCTGCCTGATGCCGTCCGCGTTTTCGGTCAGCCAGGCAGGTGCGTAGCCGATGGCGAGTGCGTGATGCCAGGGGAGTGCGGCGACAGTGCGATTCTGGTCGGGGTCCGGGAGGTTGAGAGCAGCGAGCCAGGCTCGGGCGGATGGGGAGAGATTTGCTTTGTTGGGTTCATCAAGGACCGGGAGAGGATGCGCATTCGGATCGAGCAGGTGATCGCCCGGAAGCAACGGGGTCCAAAATATCGGCAACCCCTCCTCCGGTCGCCGTGACCGGAAGCGTGTGACGATAAAGCCGTTTCCCGGGAATCTTCTCGCCGCGAGTTCAGGACGAGGCTCATTCCATATCGGCCGGACGTTGGTGTGGTAGCCCCATCGGACTTCAAAGGGGTACAGCGCAATCCGCAGTAACCCAGTCTCCGTGAACGGCTCGGCCAGTAGCAAGCGACTGCGGGCTCGCAGTGCATCGAACCGGGCCATATCCTCGACTGGTCCGATCCCAGCATCCTTCAACTGATTGAACGATACATCGGGATCAAGGTATCGTTGAATTCGTTCTGCCAACTCGTCTCGATCAAGGGAAAGAAGGCCACCACGACGTTTCTCCACGACGCCGCTGAACGGTGCAAGAGCGGATAATTCGGGCAGCGCCGGCCATAGTCCGTAATCAATAGCGGTCGACTCCGGTCGCATTGAGAAGCGGTTGCGCGCCGTTGGCGTCGCCTGTATATACGCCATATCAACCTTTGGCGCACTAAGATTTTCAAGTAGCATTTCGCGTTTCGCCGTCCCCCACAGATCGCGGTAATTAACCTGCGTATCTCCAGAACCATCCCGCTTCACCAACAACGCCACAGCGGTCCCAACCTGAATCCCCTCACGGTTGGCGTCCGTGCTGAATACGGACGGATCGGGGCTACCATCAGGCGTCACCTTACCTGTCTCGAACTTCGATCCATTCAGATTATCCACCCAAACCCGGTCGAACTCACCCAACAGGCGCTTGCGCATCACCACATACGACGGATACCACAACCACGAATGATTGCTGATGAAACAGACAATCCCACGACCGGTACCCTCCGCAATCCTCCGTTCCGCAATCCGAAAGAACCGCACATACAGATCGTCGAGATTGAACTTCCGGATGCCCCAGTCCCGTTGCAGCCCTTCCTTGTAGGGAACAACCAGCCCGGACTCCTCGGCAGGCGAAGTGCCAGCGAAAGCATTGTAAGGCGGATTACCCAGCACCACCAGTATAGGCCGAGCCTGTTTCACCCGTGCGGCCTCATCCCGCTCGGCGGCGAGTGGCGGGTAGCTGTAGCGCCACCCAAGCTGCGCCCCGTCCGGCGCATCGCCCTCCTGTGCCGCTGCCCACCCCGTCAGCGAATTGGTCAGATAGACCGCCGCGCGTTCATCATCACCCAATGGCACACCGGCCGCACGCAGCACATGCCCAACCTGCCAGTGTGCGATGACATAGGGCGCCGGCATGATCTCAAACCCGGCCACTCGCGTCATGGCCGCCTGTTTCAGGTCCTCGGCCGTCAGCGCGTCCTCGCCTTTCTCGCGCAGGGTGCGGGCAATGCGGTCCAGCACCTCCACCAGATAGGCGCCCGTGCCACAGCACGGATCGAGAACCCAGACCGAGGGGTCGGCCAGCCCGTCCGCAATACCCAGTTCGCTGCGCAGAACCTGATCGACCCGTTCCACCATGTATCGCACGATTTCGCGTGGCGTGTACCAGACTCCCAGTTGCTTGCGCAGGTCCGGATCGAAAGCCGCGAGGAACGGTTCGTAGAAATAACGGACTGCCTCGGCCTCCTGGAACCGGGCAAAAAACGCCGCGCGGTCCACCCGGTTGAGCGCACCCGCCGCCCAGGTCAACGGCTCCTCCAACCCGAGCGGCTTCAGGTATTGTGGAGTGGCGATACGCTGGAACAGCGTGTCCACGAACGGCACATGCAGGCTCCATCCGGCGGCGCGCCAGTCGAACACGGCCTTGCTGTCGCGCGCCACTTCCACCCATGCACTGAACAACCCGTAGAACAGGGTCTGCACAAGGGTGCTGCGGAACAGATGCTCGCCTTTAGGGCCTTCGAACTGCAAGCCCAGGGCTTCCTGCAAGGCGTTCCGCAGTTCACCGAAAGCGGGCAGGCTGGCCTGTTCCTCCACCCGAGCCAATGCATCCCGGGCGTAGGACGCCAGGAAGAACGCAAGGTCTTCCGGGCGGGCCAGCGGGGCCTGATGCAACAGGACACGTTCCAGAAACTCGGCGAAGCGCGCGGCAAGTCCCGCGGGACGGCGGGAGCCACGGGCCAACTCGAAAAACGCGGCCGCGTCCTTGCAGCCGAAGGAGAAACTCTCCCGCCGCTCCGGTTGGCCGTTCGCGTCGCGGCCCAGCAGCACGAAATCGCGGTAATTGGTCACCAGCACAAGGCCGTAGGTGGCCAGGTAGCGGCTCACCTGCTCGCTGCCCAATTTGACCGACAGATCCGCCGGTATGTCGTCCACCTCGACCACGCCACGTTCCGGGGCGGCGGCCTCGGGCCAGTCCTCCAGGTCCCGTCCGCGCGCGGCGACGAACAGCCCCATATCAGGAAAGCCGGAGCCGCGATTGCGGAGGTTTGGGACGCAGAAGACGCGCGGCTTCAACTGTTCTCCGGCGGCATTCATTGCCCCGGTCAGTGCGCCGTAATAGCTGATCTCCCCAGTGCCGGCGCGGGTTGCGCGGACACGGGCGATTTCAGACAGATAGTCGGACAGGATGTTCTGTTTTGCCACGATTCACTCTGGACGCGGTCGATGCCGCTTCGCAATCCCGGACCGTGCGTCGTGGCAGGCGCGGTGGTCGGTTCGTTTGCCCCTGACGGACTGCCATGGACCCGCTAGACTACCGCCATGACCCGATTCGGCCCCGCTCAATCCGACCTTTTTGCGCCCCCCACACCAGCGCCACCGCCACGGGAAGACCCAATTGCCGAACTCACCGCCCTGCTGACCATGCTTCGGGCAGCGGATTGCCTCCCCTGGCCCGACGCCGCCGCCACCATGGAACACGAACGCCGCGCGCTCGGCCTTGCCCGTCTGACCGGGCCGGAGGGTAAGAAACTCGCCGCGGCCATCATGGATGAAACCGAGCGACTGTTTTACGCGGCCGAACAGGCGCAAGCCGCCGGGTCGTGAACGGCCGCCCCAAACTGCTGGAGAGTCCGCCGTCGCCGTGCTAGGAACCGCGCCATGAGTGCTGCCGTTCAACAGCCGATGACCTTGGCGGAATTCCTCGCGTGGGAGGAAAGGCAAGAACTGCGATACGAATTCGACGGTCTCGCCCCGGTCGCGATGACGGGAGGCACCGTCGCGCATGACCGCATCACATTCAATCTCCACAAGGCCTTGGATGCTCGCCTGGCCGGTAAGCCGTGCCGGCCCTATGGACCAAACGTCAAAATCGTGACCGATGGCCGAGCGCGGTATCCCGATGCTTTTGTGGTTTGTCAGCCAGTATCGCCCACCGCAACGATCGTCGACAACCCGGTAGTGGTCTTCGAGGTTATCAGCGATGGGTCCGCCAGCACTGACCTGATCGACAAGAATCGCGAGTACCGCGCCACGCCTTCAATCCAACGATACGTCATTCTGCAGCAGACCAGAGTCGCGGCGGTAGTCTTCGCGCGCCGGGGACATGACTGGCTATCAGAGATTGTTGCCGGCCCCGATGCACTCCTGAAGCTGCCGGAGATCGATATCGAACTGCCTCTGGCGGAGGTCTACGCGGCGATCGTCTCGGAGGAAGAGCCGTCGATGCCGCAGGGGTAGATTTCGGATCGTACCTTGCATCCTCTCCAGGAGCGCACGGCGACGAAACGGAACGTCGCTCCTTCAGCCGAGCTGGCGATATACCGACCGACCTTGGCTCTCGCGGCTCACTCTACCCAATCTCTGCCCTGAACACACGCCACCATTGAACCCAACCCCCACCCGCCCTATCCTCCTCCCAACCAGGAGGAGCGCCGGTGACAATCCCCGCGCCAGGAGCGATTGACTGCGACATCCATCCGGCCTTGCCCGGAACCCATGTGCTCGTCCCCTATCTGGACGACTACTGGCGCGCCCACGTCAAAATGCGAGGCCTCGACAAAGACAACTATAACGCCAGCGCCTTCCCGCCCAACGCGCCGATCAACGCCCGCCCCGACTGGCGCCCGCCGAAGGGGTTTCCGGGCAGCGACCTGACGACGCTCCAGACGCAGGCGCTGGACGCGTTCCAGACCCGGTATGCGATCTGCAACGTGCTGCACGGCTCCCCCGCCATCTTCTCCGAAGACCTCTCGGCGGCGTTCTGCCGAGCGATCAACGATTGGATATGCAAGGAGTGGCTGGATCGGGACCCGAGGCTCAGGGCCTCGATCGTCGTGCCCATGCACAGCCCCGACCTCGCCGCCAAGGAGATCGAGCGGTGCGCCGCCGATTCCCGCTTCGTCCAGGTCCTGGTCTGGGAAATGACCGAACTGCCCCTCGGCCGGCGCCTGAACTGGCCGATGCTGCGCGCGGCCGAACAGGCGGATTTGCCGATCGGCGTGCATGCGGGCAGTTCGTATCGCCATCCGCCGACCAATCTCGGTTGGCCGTCTTATTACCTGGAAGACTACGTCTCCTGGTCCACCGGGTTCGCCGGCGTGCTGAACAGCCTGATCTCGGAAGGCGCGTTCGTCGAATTCCCTCGCCTGAAGATCGTGCTGATGGAATCCGGCGTCACCTGGCTGCCCGCCTGGATGTGGCGCGCCAACAAGACCTGGCGCGGCGTGCGGGCGGAAGTGCCGTGGCTGGACAAATCCCCCGCCGACTATGCGCGGGAGCATGTGCGCCTGACCGTGCAGCCCTTCGATACGCCGCCGAAGACCGAACAACTGCTGAAGATTATCGAGGAAATCGACTGCGAGGACATGCTGTTGTTCTCCACCGACTATCCGCACTGGCATTTTGACGGCACGGAGGCACTTCCCGATGGACTGCCCGAACGCCTGCTGCGCAAGATCCAGGTCGAAAACCCGCTGAAAACCTATACTCGCCTGAAACTGTAGGAGTCCCTTCCGATGAATGTCACGGTGACGGACCGCAAACCCGATGTCAGCGCACAGACCCAGTTGGGGTTTGTCGATTGCGACGTGCATCCCTACACGAAATCGCCCGCCGATCTGGACCAGTTCCTGTCGGAGAAATGGCGCAAGCATCGCCAGACGATCGGCAACCGGGCACGCGCGCCGTTCGGGGCAGCGCCGAATTATCCGCGGATGTCGCCCGGCACCGGGATGCGCCATGACGCGTGGCCGAAGGATGGCAGCCATCCGGGATCCGACCTGGCGTTGATGCGGAAGCAGTTGCTGGATGCGTTCGGCGTGTCCTACGGCATGATGATGCCGCTGCTCGGCCGCGGCGGGGACGAACGCAACCTGGAATT
The DNA here is from genome assembly GCA_945871455.1 of Asaia bogorensis. Taxonomy (GTDB): domain Bacteria; phylum Pseudomonadota; class Alphaproteobacteria; order Acetobacterales; family Acetobacteraceae; genus Rhodopila. The sequence goes on along the minus strand of CAMBXJ010000047.1, from coordinate 5,224 downwards.
CGGCGCGGCGATGTGCACCGCGGCGAATGACTGGGAAGCGCAGGTGTGGTGCGATGCCGAACCGCGCCTGAAAGCCGCGATCCAGATCACCACCGAGTACACCGAGGCTGCGATCAAGGAGATCGAGCTTCGCGCCGGCGACCGCCGTTTCACCCATGTGATGATCCCGCCGCGGGGGTTGGAGCCTTTGGGGAGGCGTCGCTACTGGAAGATCCTGGAAGCCTGTGCCGCCAACGGCTACTCCATCGCGCTGCATCTGGGCGGCACGTCGGGCCATCCGTCCACCGGCGGCGGATGGCCGTCCTTCTATCACGAAGAACATCCGTCCTATCCGCAGTCGAAGGAAGCGCTCGTCACCAGCCTGGTGATCGAAGGCGTGTTCGAGCATATCCCCAACCTGCGTGTGGCGCTGGTGGAGGGTGGCTTCGCCTGGCTGCCGTCGTTGTCCTGGCGGCTGGACAAGCACTACAAGCGCCTGCGCGACGAAGTGCCCCACCTGAAGAAACTGCCGTCGGAATATATCCGCGACCATATCTGGGTGACGACGCAACCGATCGAGGAGCCGGAACGCCCCGAGGATCTGCTCGCCACCTGCGAATGGATCGGCTGGGACCGCATCATGTTCTCCACCGACTATCCGCATTGGGATCAGGACGACCCGCGCTACGCCTTCAAGGTGCCGTTGCCCGAGAAGCACAAGCAGATGCTGTTCCGCGAGAACGCGCTGGCGTTCTACGGGTTGGTATAGGCCGCCTTTCGTGGCTCGTCATGTCGTTGCCACCGTTGACGAAATTGCCGTCGGCACCTGCAAAATCGTCACGGTGGCGGGGCGGGAAATCGGCGTCTACAACGTCCATGGCGAATACTACGCCCTGATCAATCGTTGCCCGCATGAAGGGGCTGCGTTGTGCCTGGGGCCGATCATGGGGCGGTTCGAATCGAGCCGCCCCGGCGAATACAGCCTGACCCATGAGGGGGAGATGCTGCGCTGCCCCTGGCATGGCTGGGAATTCGACATCAAGACCGGCCAGTCCTGGTGCCATCCGGAAAGCGTGAAAGCCCGCACCTACAAGGTGGAGGTCGTTGCCGGAGAAGCTCTGGCCAAGGGCCCCTTCGTTGCCGAAACAGTGCCGGTGACGGTCGAACGGAATTACGTGGTCGTGGAACTCTGATCCGTCTGCGTGGCGATCACTACAAACTGCCTGACGCGACCGACCAGCAACAGGCCGTCGCGGCGGCAAAGCAAAATGCGGAACACTTCCTCGGTATCCTGAACGATCACATCATCGGCGATCGGACGTTTTCGTGCGGAAATGCCATCACCATCGCCAACTACCTGGCATCCGGAACCGTCTCCCTGGGCGAGACCATCGGCTGCACCTTCGCCGCCTACCCCGACGTCGCCGGCTGGTATGCGACCATGCAAGCCCGCCCCAACTGGCAGGCAACCAACGCGGCGTTGTATGGCTGGGCTGAATATCTGCGTGGACCGACCCATGTAACGCTGTAGGGACGGTCTTCCACATCGATCGACGATGGAGCGCATGATGATCAAGGGCCTGCACCACAACGCCTATCGCTGCCGTGATTCCGAGGAAACCCGGGCGTTCTACGAGGATTTCCTCGGCCTGAAGCTGGCCGGCGCGTTGCGGATCGGTCAGACCCAGACCGGCCGCGATACCAGCGCGCTGCATACATTTTTCGAACTCGGTGACAAATCCTACCTCGCCTTCTTCGAGGTTCCGGGATCGCCGTTCGACTTCAAGGCGCAGCATGATTTCGACCTGCATATAGCGCTGGAAGTCGATGCGGCGACGCTCGACACCATGCTGGACAAGGGACACTCGGCGGGGATTGAAGTCAGGGGGCCGGCGGACCATTCGTTCATCCGCTCTATCTACTTCCGGGATCCAAACGGATACGTGATCGAGTTGACCACCAAACTGGACGGTCACGACGCGGCCATGGATCCGACCAACGGCCAATCGCATGACATTCTGGCGCGTTGGCAGCAGGAGAAGCGGTTGCACGCCTGATCGGATTGGCCCGCGCGCATCAACCGGCTAGACTGGCCGGGCAACCACGTCCAACGGGAGACGACCAATGGCAGACAGTGAACGCCGAGCAGCCGGCAGAGCGATGCGGCGGAAGCTGATGGGGGAGGCGTATGCGGACAAGCTGGACAGCTCTGTCTACACCAATCCCATCATGGAGAAATTCGCCGAAGTTACGCAGGAAACCGTCTTCGGCACGCTCTGGACCCGTCCGGGCCTGGATCTGAAGACCCGCGCGCTGATCGTCGTGATCTCCGACGTCGCGCAGGGCCGCGACCCGGAACTGAAGCTGCATCTGCGCTTCGCCCGCAACCAGGGCTGGACCGAGGACGAGTTGTCCGAGGCGATCCTGCATCTGGCCGGCTATGTCGGCGCGCCTTTGGTGCGGGAGGCGCTGTTGACCGCGTGCGAAGTGTTCAAGGACATGAACGCCGAGGCGTAGGAACAACCGACTGCTGACCGGCACTGCAACTTTGTCGTGGCCGCCCCGCGGGGTGATCCCGACGGGGCGGCAGTGACCGGAAAGTCAATCTTTCCGCGGGCTGGTCCATACCACCCGGCCGACCCATTGACCGATGCACATATCGTTTCGTTATTGCCGGTCTTGACCCGGCAACCGGGACTTCAACGGCGGGCAGCGGGTTGGCGGATCGTGGCCGCCCCCTTGGCGCACGTGACCGTGGACGCGCCGATCATCGGCTGATCCACCGTATCAGGCCTCCCCATCCGGAAACACAAGCCGCGGACCGTATTGAATCGGCCGCGTCCGGGCATGACGCTCCCGCGGGTAGCCGAGGGAGACTTCCTCGTGCCGCACGCCGTCGTAATGATCGGTCAACGGGATGTGCAGATGCCCGTGGATCGACACGGCGCAGCGATAACGCAAATGCCAGTCCTCGGTGGCACGGGTTCCGCACCAGATCGCGAACTCCGGATGGCGCAGCCGCCGGGTCGGCCCTGGATGCAACGGCCAATGAGAAATCAGCACCGTGCGCAGGCCCGCCGGCAACGCATCGAGGCGTGCGCGTGTGACGCGCACCCGCTCCGCGCACCAGTCTTCCCGGCTGGGATAGGGATCGGCGAACAGCAGCAATTCGTCGGCACACACGACCGACGCCGCATAGGCGCGCGCCATGGCGTCCTGCTTCGTCGTTCCGTCCGGGCGCAGCGTGTAGTCGTACAATAGAAACAACGGGGCGATGACAAAGTCCTCCCCGTTCTGATGCCAGATCGGATACGGATCTTCCGGACAGCACACCCCCAGTTCCTGGCAGATCGAGACCAGGCGACGATAGCGATGCTCCCCCCGCAATCCGCCGCCCTCGTCGGATCGGGTCCACAGATCGTGGTTGCCCGGGGTATAGATGACTTTGCCGAATCTGTCTCGCAACAGTTCCAGCACGAGCGTGAGCTGATCGAGCCGGTGGCTGACATCGCCGGCGACGATCAGCCAATCCTCGGGATTATCCGGCATGATCGTGTCGACGAAGGCCCGGTTTTCCCGGTAATCGACATGCAGATCGCTGATCGCGAACAGGCGGGGTGGAGGCGGCAAGATGGGTCCTGGGTCAGGGGCCGGGAAGGCGGTGATACCATGCCGCGGTCGGTTCGGCGATGCCTGGACCGCGAGGCAGCCTCCCACGCGGGTCCGCTGATTCAGTTCGGCCAGAAATCGTCGTTGAAGATATCTTCCACCGTGAAGGGGCAAGGGTCAGGAAAAATCGCTCGCGGCAACCCGATTTCCTGTTCGCCCGCGAGTCTCGCACGCCGATAAGCGTCGATGATTGCCTGGTCGAGATGCGCGGTCAGGCTTGGACTATCCCGCAGATGCTCGCGCAATCGGTCACGCTGCTCCTCAATGGTCAACCGCCAGGAATTACCGCGAAACCCGGGCTGGAACCGCGATTTCAGCAGGTGCGTCAACAATATCGTCAGACGATTGACCAGTTCACGCTTCTCGCCGCGTCCCATGCTCTCGATCTCTTCGGCGATATTCTCGATATCAAGACGGTCGAGCCTGCCTTCCCGCAGCAGGGCAGCCTGTTCATTGGCCCAGGCATGGAAATCGCGCTCATACAGGGTGTTCGACATCGCCCTTGTCCCTCGGGTCCCGTGCATCTTCGGGTCCCGGCGCGTGCAGTCTATCCATCCGCCGAGCGACTTGGAAGCGCGCCGATATGGTCATCCGGCGCGTCCCCCGATAGGGTTGCCGCCAACGGATCAAGAGGGAACGCACCGATGAATTTCGACTTTTCCGACGAACTCAACCAGCTTCGCGACGAAGCCCGCCGCTTCCTCGCCGATCGCTGCCCGCCGGCCGTGCCGCGCGCCATATTGGACGGGCCGGAACCCTATGACCGCGCCTTGTGGAAAGCGATCGCGGAGATGGGCTGGACCGGGGCTGCCATCCCCGAAGAATATGGCGGCGTGGGCCTGGGGCGGCTCGCCGTTTGCGTGCTGGCCGAGGAACTGGGGCGCGCGGTCGCACCCGTGCCGTTCAGTTCATCGGTCTATCTGGCGACCGAAGCACTGATGCTGTTCGGGTCGGAGGACCAGAAGCAGGCCTACCTGCCGAAACTGGCGAGCGGCGATCTGATCGGCACCTTCGCCATGGCCGAACGCCCGGGACCGGCGGATGCGCGCAAACTGGGCGCCAGCGTCAGCGGTGGCAGGCTGACAGCCGTGAAACTGGCCGTACCCGACGGAGACATCGCCGATTTCGCGATCGTTGCCGTAAATGGCGGCACCGGCCCGGCGCTGTATCTGGTGGACCTGAAGGCGGCCGGCGTCACCGCCGAAACCGTCACCACGATCGACCCCACACGATCCCACGCGAAAATCACCTTCGCGAATGCCGCGGCCGATCCGCTTCCGGGCAGCGAGGGGCCGGACACCGTGCGGAAGCTGCTGGATTACGCCGCCGTGCCGATGGCGTTCGAGCAGGTGGGTGGCGCTGAAGCAGCCATGGACATGGCAAACGCCTATGCCAAGGAACGTTACGCGTTCGGCCGTCCGATCGGCTCGTTCCAGGGCATCAAGCACAAGATCGCGGAGATGTATATCCAAGTGCAGATGGCGCGATCCAACGCCTATTACGGCGCCTGGGCGGTGCACACCGAGGCGGCCGAACTGCCGATCGCGGCCTCCGTCGCACGGATTTCCGCCACCGA
>CAMBXJ010000046.1 GCA_945871455.1 Asaia bogorensis | reverse complement strand
GAAGGAATCGCTTGCCAACCGGATCGAAGGCGATTCTGCTCCCATCCATGATCCGGCGCGGCTTCCTCGACAGCGAATCACGACAGGACCTGATCGAACTGGCCCGTGAGGGGTCGGCCGCCCATCGGCTGGCCCGTCGCGCCAATGCCGAGGTTTTGCTCCGGCTAGCCAAATTTTTCATAAATAATTGAAATCGTCAGGGAAAACTTGGAGCAGCGATCGAAGCCGGCTCCAACCCTCCCTGGCAACGATCTATGAGGGTTGCCCCCATTGGACTACCGCGAAGCGGCACGCAGGGCGAGGGCGGGTATGATAAGCCACTGCAATAGCGGCGTAACACCAATGCCCAACCAAGGAACAAGAGGCATCGCGCTCGTGTAGGTCCATGTCTGCCTGACGATGGCATTACTGTATTCGCTCCAGCCCGTGTAGACGCCACCGAAAGTGAGTGCAAGCATCGCTACACTTCCCGCGCCACCGCTTGGCCAATCATGGCGCCCTGCCAGTAGGAGTGCTGCGACCAGCACTGTGCTGGCGATCGCAAGGTCACCGCCCAGACAGTGCAACGCCGCGAATGCGACTGTCCAAGGCGGTTTTTCTCGCCACAGCGTGAACAGTGGCAATTGCACCACCTCCCAAATGGCATGGCCAAGCAAGGAGATAACCATGTAGCGACGTATAGCAGGCAGCCAGGCCGCATTCGTCATGCTGTGCGGCGGCCCACGTCACCAGATTGGCGTCGGGGTAGCCAACGGGGCACCCGAGCTGCATAGCGGTCGTACTCCTCGCCGAAGGCCTTCCGCACGTCGGATTCCTCGCGATGAGCGAGGCGAATATACATAGCGACCAGGACAGGGAACATCGCCAAGGTCAGCAAGGTCGGCCATTGAAGCAGGAAGCCGAGCAGGATAGCGATGAACGCTATGTATTGGGGATGCCGCACACGGGCGTAAGGTCCAGTCGTTGCCAAGCGCCCGACTGCTTGCGCTGCATGCAACACGCGCCATGCCGCCGATAGCAGGATGAAGCCGGCGCCGATGAACACCGCGCTCAGGATATGCAGGACACCGAAGTGGGGATTGCCGTTAACGCCGAATAGCGTCGACCATAAATGTCCGGCATCGTGCGAAAGGATATCAACCGCGGGGTAACGGGTCTGCAGCCAGCCGGACAGCAAGTAAATCGTCAGCGGAAAGCCATACATTTCAGCGAATAGCGCAATGATAAACGCGCTGAATGCGCCGAAGGACCGCCAATCACGCGGCGACTGCGGTTTGCCAAAACTGAAGGCGAACAGGATGAAGACGGCCGAGTTCAGTGCCACCAGGAACCACAGGCCGTAAGCGCTGCTGTCGTGGGTCATGGCTGGGCTCCTGGACGAGGAGGCGGGTTCGCGCCGTCGCGTTGAGCGGCGTGATGGTGCCCATGGCCGCCATGACCACGATGCCGGCCGTGGTGGAACAGGTGCATCAGTGGGCAGAGGAGGAGTAGAACGAAAGGCAGAACCCCGAACACGTGCGCAGTGTGCTCCGTGATCAGGAAGAACCCTGCAATCAGCAGGAAGCCGCAGAGCGCAAGCCCGCGGGCACTGCGCCACCAAGGTGAGTGAGACGGTTCGTCCATTTCAGCAGCTCCTAAACCTCGCAAGTTTTGCGGTGCCGGGGAGCCGCGGCCGTTAGGCTGCCACTCCCACAGCGCGGTCGACGCGATGGCTCACATGCCGCGCATTGGCATTGCGAGGAGTTCGTCGGCCGTCTTCTTCTGGGTGTCGGTCAGCACTGCATAAAGCGCGCGCCCCGTGGTGGCGATTGCCCGCGCCGCTTCATGACTGGCCGCCAGCATCTGGACAACCTGGTCGGCATGGTCAGGGAAACTGACTGTCGCGCCTTGGTTCGGCATCATTCCCATTCCAGCTCCCGGCATCGGACGGCCAGTCGCTTGCCCGCCCGGCATCTGCCCACCTGGCATCGGTCCAGCCGACGGCGGGCTGCCCGGCGCCTGGGCGCCTGGCATCGGCCCGGTCGGCATTTGTCCCGCGGGCATCGCGCTGTTGCCCATCATCCGGCTGCGCATCGCTCCCATGCCGCGGGCTTGCGCACGGAGCACGTCGGCAAAGGCATTCCAAGCGGGAGTTTGTGCCTCGGTGATCTGTAGCTCGGTGCGCAGGAAGGCAATGCGCCCCTCGACTCGTCCGGGGGCCATCATGCCCATGGGCCCGTCCATCCGCTCCATGCCGTGCTGCGCCATCATGCCGCGCATCATCGGCATCATGCGCTGCATCATGGCACCCATATCGCCTCCCATCATGCCCATGCCACCGCCCATCATTCCCATGGCGGGAGCCTGGCCGGCCCCTGCTTGACCGGGCACGGACGGCGCGGGTGCGGGGGTCGCAGTCCCTGGTGCGGCCTGCGCTGTCGTCGCGCCCGTCGGGTGGTGCTCCTTGTGGTCCTCGTTGCCCTTGTCTGCGCCCTGCGCCTGGGGCGCGGGCGGCTGAGCCTGGCCTTGGGCCAAGCCGGCAAGCGGGGCGCCGGCGATGGATAAGGCGAGCAGCGCGGTCGAGATAAGCAATGTCGTGCGGTTCATGGCGATGTTCCTGTTGGATGGGATGGCGGCCAGGCGGGTGCTAGGCCGAGGGGAGGAAGGCGATGCCGTTGGGGCCGGCACCTACGCGATGGACGCTTCGACGGGACTGGGTTGCAACTTCCAGCACGGCGATGGAGCCGTCGACGATGTTGCTGACGAAGACCAATGCTCCGTCATGGCTCATGGCAATGCCATGCGCGCCGCGCCCAGATGGGATGGTCGCGACAGGCTGCTGGGTCGTGACGTCGATGACTGAGACGGTTTCGTCGGGCTCGGCCTTGCTGCCTTGGTTGGCGACGTAAAGCCACCTGCCATCCGGCGTGACCTGGAGTTGCACCGGATTGCGGCCCACCGGAGCGCTACCCACTCGCTTGCGCTCGGTCCGATCGATGATCGCCACGCGGTTCTCGCCGTTCAGCGAGGCGAAGACCTGGCGTCCATCCGGGGTGAATGCCACCTGGACAGGCACGCGGCCGACCTGAATGCGCGCCACCTCCTTGCGGTTTCGCACATCCACCACCGAGACATCGTTGCTGCGCATGTTGGCCACGTAGAGCTCGGCTTCACTGGGGGCCAGGCGCAGCCCATGCGGCTCTGCGCCGACGGGAATGCGCGCGACGACACGCCCGGCCTTCAGATCCACCACAATGACGACTCCCTCATGTGAGTCGGTGACATAGGCATGGATGCCATCGGCGTCGGGGACCACATGCGCAGGATGGGGGCCGATGGCGATTTCGGCCTGAGGCGGTTTCGTGATGTCGCCGGAGTCGAGAACCAGGAGCCGGCCGCCCCCCGCGGCGTGTGTTCCGCCGGGCGGCAATCCGACCAGCAGCAGGCTGCGACCGTCGCTACTGAGGTCCACATTATGGGGCGCGATGGGCAGCCGTAGAGTGCGGACGATACCGGCCGGCAGTTTGACGGCAGTGATCGATCCTCCGAGTTCGTCGGCGGTGAACACAGTACCACTCGTCGCCGCACGTCCGGGGGTTGGCGCGGCAAGAGCGAGCAGCGCACCGCCTAGCAGGGCACGGCGCGACGATCGCGGTCTGCGGAATGGCGTGCCAACTTCTCCGGCACTCTCACCGTTGGCGCGCAGCGGTGGCTCGATGGCGGTCGTCCGAGGATAGCTCAGACGGGATGTCAGCCTGACGCCGGCGGCGGGCGCCAACGGACGCTGATAGATGCGGTGTGCGGGCATGATGACGTTCGGTCCTTGAAGAGGTCGGATGCAAGGGCGGCACGCGACAGGGCAGCGGCGACAAACGTCTGAGGAGCAGTGCACCGAAGGCGGTGCGACGGACGACAGGCGTTGAGCCGGTCAGCCGTTCCTTCGGGGTGGAGGCGTCAATGGCGATCCATCGAAGCCCGCAGGCAACAGCATTGCGGCGCTCTGGACGGCACGCGATGCGCAGGACCAGGAAAGCAGATCCATCGACCCAACGGCTGGAGCCAAGCCGAACGCTGGGCACGATGCGGACGCACAGCACGTGCGACCATGCTGATGTGGGCAATCAGCGGGCTGCTTGTCGCCATCGCTATCCGCGATCGACGCCGCGGATGTCACGCCACGTTGGGGTGCATGAGCTTGCCGATCAAGTGGGTGGATTATCTGTGTCAAATCAGAAGCGTCCACGGACGCTGCGTCCAAGGAGATGTGGCCGACGCCGGCATGCGCTGAGGCGGGGTTGGCTCCAATCAAAAGCGCACCGATCACTCCGAGGAGTGCAGCGACCCTGCCAATGTTGCGCCGCCAGGCTTTCCGCACCTTCCTACCTCGTCATCCGACTCATCATATCGACCAGTTCCTCGACCTTTCGCCGCTGTCCTTCGGGGTCACCCTCGGAGAAGGCATCGGCCACGCAATGTGCCACGTGATTGCGCAGGATCTCCGCCTCCACCTTATGGAGTGCAGCGAGCACGGCATTGATCTGAATCAAGACGTCGGTGCAGTAGCGGTCCTCGTCGATCATCCGGTGGAGGCCGCCCACCTGACCCTCGATCCGCTTCAAGCGGGTCAGGACCGACTTTTTCGCATTGGAGCTCATGCTTATTATATACCCCCTATAGGTATACGCTTCAAGGCAGCACCACCCATCTTGCGCCTAGGAGAGAACAGCATGAGCGATCATCACCGGCACAGCCACGATGGCCACGGTGCAGCGGAACACACTTGGGGACATCTGCGTGCGGACGCGGACGAGCTGATGGCAATCGACCCCGTGTGTGGCATGAAAGTCGACCCGCAGACCTCCAAGCATCATGCTGAGCATGATGGGCAAGCATTCCATTTCTGCTCGGCGCGTTGCCGCACGAAGTTCGTTGACGACCCCGGCCTCTATCTCAAGGCCGAGGCGCTCGCCGCTCCGGTTGCGCCGCCCGGCACGATCTACACCTGCCCGATGCATCCGGAAGTGCGGCAGGTCGGCCCCGGCAGTTGCCCGATCTGCGGCATGGCCTTGGAACCGGTGGAAATCACTGCTGAGGCCGCACCGAACCACGAGCTGATCGACATGACGCGGCGGTTCTGGATTGGCACCGCGCTGACGTTGCCCGTGGTGGCGCTGGAAATGGGTGGCCATCTGCTAGGGCTGCGCCATCTGATGAGCCCAGCCACATCGACTTGGATCCAATTCCTGCTCGCCACCCCTGTGATCCTGTGGGCCGGCTGGCCGTTCTTCGAGCGAGCCTGGGCTTCACTGGTCACCCGCAACCTCAACATGTTCACATTGATCGCGATCGGCACCGGCGCCGCCTACCTTTACAGCCTTTTCGCCACATTCGTGCCCGGTGTCTTTCCCGCCGGTTTCCGCGGGGAGGGCGGCTCCGTTGCTGTCTATTTCGAGGCCGGCGCGGTCATCATCGTGCTGGTTCTGCTCGGTCAGGTGCTGGAACTGCGGGCGCGCGAGCAGACGGGTGGCGCCATCCGCGCCCTGTTGAACCTCGCGCCCAAGACCGCACGGCGCATCACCACCTCGGGCGAGGATGAGGAGATCCCGCTCGGGCATGTGCAGGCCGGGGACCGGCTGCGCGTCAGGCCGGGCGACGCCGTGCCGGTGGACGGGGTGGTGCTGGAGGGACGCGGCGCTGTGGACGAGTCCATGGTCACCGGCGAGTCCATGCCGCTGGCCAAGGAGACTGGTGACAAGCTCATCGGCGGCACAGTGAATGGGACCGGCGCGCTGGTGATGCAGGCCGAGAAGGTGGGGGCCGAAACCATGCTGGCGCGCATTGTTGCCATGGTGGCTGAAGCCCAGCGGAGCCGAGCACCGATCCAGCGCATGGCGGATACTGTCTCGGGATACTTCGTCCCGGTCGTGATCGCGATGGCGGTTCTGGCCTTCATCGCCTGGGCTATATGGGGACCCGCGCCAGCGCTGGCCTATGGGTTGATCGCGGCGGTCTCGGTGTTGATCATCGCTTGTCCCTGCGCGCTGGGCCTCGCCACACCGATGTCGATCATGACTGGCGTCGGCAAGGGCGCGACCGCTGGCGTGCTGATCAAGTCGGCTGAGGCGCTGGAGCGCATGGAGAAAGTCACTACCCTGGTGGTCGACAAGACGGGCACTCTCACGGAGGGCAAACCGCGTGTCGTGGAGATCGTGCCGGTCGACGGCGTGACCGAACCTGAGCTTCTGGCGCTCGCTGCCAGCCTGGAACGGTCGAGCGAGCACCCGTTGGCCGCGGCCATTGTGGCAGCGGCGCGCGACAAGGGCGCCAGCATTTCCGAGCCACAGGAATTCACCTCGGTAACCGGCCAAGGCGTGATGGGCATGGTGGGCGGGCGCAAGGTGGCATTGGGCAATGCGCGTATGATGGAGGCGCAGGGGGTAGACACCGCCACCCTCGCCGCCCGGGCCGACGAAATGCGCGGCGGCGGCGCAACTGTGCTGTTCGTGGGTATCGAGGGGAAACCGGGCGGCGTCATCGCCATCGCTGATCCGGTGAAGGCAAGCACGGCCGCAGCACTCGACCGGTTACGCCAGGATGGCATCCGCATCGTGATGCTGACCGGCGACAATGCCACCACCGCAAATGCGATTGCTGGGAAACTCGGTATCACCGATGTGCAGGCCGAGGTGATGCCGCAGGACAAGCATCGCATCGTCCGTGACCTGCGCACCAAGGGCGAGGTGGTCGCGATGGCGGGTGATGGCGTGAACGACGCTCCGGCGCTGGCCGAGGCCGATGTCGGTATCGCAATGGGCACCGGCACCGAGGTGGCGATGCACAGCGCCGGTGTCACGCTTGTGAAGGGCGACCTGATGGGCATCGCCCGGGCACGTACCCTCAGTCGGGCGACGATGCGCAACATCCGCCAGAATCTGGTGTTTGCCTTTATCTACAACGTGGCCGGCGTGCCGCTGGCGGCCGGGGTACTGTATCCCGCCTTCGGACTGTTGCTCAGCCCCATCGTAGCGGCGCTCGCTATGGCCCTCAGTTCCGTCTCGGTCATCGGCAACGCGCTGCGTTTACGTGGCGTACGGCTGTCGTAGTCCTTTGGCGCCGAGCGACTTGCCGGTACGCGGTCAGGCTGATTTGGAAGCGGCGTCCAGTTCAGCAGCGACCTGGTCGGCATTTCGGAGAGATCCGCCGCGCCGAGCGGCCGTGCAGCGTCCCGCGCCCGCGCTTCGTCAAGTTCAAGCTGAACACCCCAGAAACCGCGATATCTCGGCCCCGGCAACGCTTTGTCGCAATCCGTACATCAGGCAGACATGCTTGCGTTCTAACTGATCATCTCATGCAGGTTGCACCGCGCAGGCGCATTGTGCTGAATTAATGTCTCGGCTCGTTCATGATCGACCCTTGGGAGGCTGAAGTGCGAGCCGCTTTTGCATTGTCGTGTATTTTTGCCGCTACCGGCTGCGCTATAGCTCAGCCCGTGATTCTGTCGGGGCCGAACCCCGCGAATGGGGGCGCTGGCGCTTCGTCCGCTACCTATCCTTCCGTGACCGCGGGAACGTTGGACTATCGGCCTGTTGGTCCAAGGTCGTGGCGAGAGATGAACGATGCCGTAGCGCCACGCTCTGGACGTGCGCCATGAGGCTCATTCGGCCGGCTTTTGGCTTGAGCCTCGGTTTCTTGGTGACAGCGTGTGCTAATTTCACCCCCGACGGCGGCATGGCGGTGGTAGCGACCACGGTTCGAGATCAAGTGGGCGCCGAGACAATAAAAATTGCGTCTGAATCGGACGCCGCAGTCGTCGCGGCACGTGTCGCGTTGTTGTTGCGCGATCCCCTGTCGGCAGACAACGCGGTGCAGATTGCCCTTCTCAACAATCGAATGCTTCAGGCTGCTTACAACGATCTCGGCCTAGCGGAGATCGCCAGTGTTGAAGCTGGCTTGCCGCCAAACCCGAAGCTGAGCCTGTCTCGCATCAGCGGCCCCTCCTTTGTCGAGTGGGAGTTTCGTCTGCTTGGCAATATTCTCGCGCTCACAACTCTGCCGGCACGCAAGGAGATCGCCGGTCTGCGTTTTGACCAGGCCCAGAAAGCCGCGATCGCCGCGACCTATCGGATCGCACTCGATACTCGTCAGGCATGGCTGGCCGCGGTGGCGACGAGGGAGACCGTTGGGTATCTGGAGCAGGCGCGAACCGCGGCAGATGCGACCGCTGACCTCATGCGCAAGCTAGGCGAAACCGGCGGCGCGACCAAGCTGGAACAGGCTCGTGCGGGCGCAGCGTACGCTGAGATCGGCGTGCAGCTCGCACAGGCGCGGCTGCGGGAGCGACAGACGAAGGACGCATTAACGCGCGTCATGGGACTTTGGGGTGAAACCCTTGAGATTCGGATTCCGTCGCGCCTGCCACCCCTACCACGAACAGTAGACCGAACGATCAACGTCGAAACGGAAGCGTTGGAGAACCGTATAGACCTCAAGATGGCACGGCAAGAGCTCGCCATCGCCGCCCGGTCGCTGAAGTTGTCTGAGACGACCCGCTTCGTTTCATTGCTAGAGCTGGCGGGGATAGGCAAGAATGAGCGTGACAGTGCGGGTAGCACAAACCGCGGTGGACTTGAGTTGGAGATCGAATTCCCGATCTTTGACGGGGGCGAAGTCAAGGCCAGAAGAGAGTTGGAAACCTACATGCGCGCGGTCAACCGGTTGGCCGGTCAAGCGGTAAATGCACGTTCGGAAGCTCGGGGGGCATACGGGAACCTCCTTGCTGCACACGAGATCGCGGCCCAGTACCAGAACCGGGTGTTGCCACTGCGCCGCATCGTCGCCCAAGAGACCTTACTGCAATACAATGGGATGCTGATTGACGTCTTCGACTTGCTGACCGAAGCGCGAGAACGGGTTTTCGTGAGCATCGCCGCGATTGCAGCGCGCAAAAGCTTCTTCCAGGCGGAAATCGAACTGCGTGCTGCGGTTATTGGCGGGGGCTCCGGCTCGCCAGGCGAGGTGCCCGAGGCAACTCCGGTCGTTCCCACCGGCGCTCCGGGCCACTAGATTCAGCCATTAGATTCAGGAGTCCACGATGATCCTTCCCCGTCGCAACCTCATATCCTCATCTGGCCTTGCCTTGCTGGGCGCAGCGGCGGTCAGTGGACGCGTTCAGGCGCAATCGATCCCCGAGGCGGCGACGGTTGCCGACGCGAAGATGCGTCCGCCACTGCAACCAACGACAGGCCCGGACTACCAGCCGGTCGTCACACTCAACGGGTGGACATTGCCGTGGCGCATGAAGGACGGCTGGAAGGAATTCCATCTCGTCGCCGAGCCGGTCGTTCGCGAGATCGCCCCTGGAATGTTGGCACACCTGTGGGGCTATAACGGTCAAAGCCCGGGCCCGACGATCGAAGCGGTGGAAGGCGATCGCGTTCGCATCTTTGTCACCAACCGCCTGCCCGAGCATACGACCATCCATTGGCATGGTCAGCTTCTGCCTTGCGGCATGGACGGTGTTGGTGGTCTCACGCAGCCCCACATCAAACCGGGAAAGACGTTCGTCTACGAGTACGAGCTCAAGAAGAGCGGGACCTTTATGTACCATCCGCATGCCGATGAAATGGTGCAGATGGCGATGGGCATGATGGGGTTCTTTGTGGTGCACCCGCGTAACCCGACCGAACACCGCGTCGATCGCGACTTCGTTTTCCTCCTCAACGCCTACGACATCCAGCCTGGCGCCTATGTGCCGAAGGTCAATACGATGTTGGACTTCAACCTGTGGACCTGGAACAGCCGCGCCTTCCCAGGGATCGACCCGTTGGTGGTGCGCAAGGGTGATCGCGTGCGGGTCCGGGTCGGCAACCTCACCATGACCAATCATCCGATACACATGCACGGATACCACTTCGAGGTGACATGCACCGATGGCGGATGGGTAAGGCCGGAGGCGCGCTGGCCGGAGGTGACGATCGACATTCCCGTCGGCGGCATGCGTGCATATGAATTCGTTGCCGATGAACCAGGAGATTGGGCGATTCACTGCCACAAATCGCACCATACGATGAATGCGATGGGGCACGACGTGAAGACCTACATCGGGGTCAACAAGCGTGATTTCACCAAGAAGATGCGTCGCCTCGTGCCCGACTACATGGCAATGGGTTCGGCCGGTATGGCCGACATGGGCGAAATGGAGATGCCGCTACCCGACAACACGCTGCCGATGATGACCGGATTCGCGCAGTTCGGCCCGGTTGAAATGGGTGGAATGTTTTCGGTCGTGAAGGTGCGGGAGGGGCTTGCCGCCAATGACTACGCGGACCCTGGGCACTACACACACCCGCCCGGCACGGTTTCCTACGAATGGACAGGGCAACGGGCACAAGCACCGGCAGCGCCCCCTCAGAGGATGGCGAGTACTCCCGATCGAGCCTCGCACGTCCGCGTAGTCAAACCGCGTGGCGGTTCCGGTTCGCACTAGCGGGCGTCGGAAGATATTGCGCGCAACTGCGAGCGCTAAGCTGGTTCTGGCGACGCTTCCCCCACCTCTCCTGACCTACCAAGAAGGTAAGCCCATGCACAAACCTCTGATCGTGGCGTCCCTGTTCACCGGCCTTTCCCTGGCAATTGCCGCGATGGCGACAGCGAGCCCGGGGCACAAGCCCGGCGAGGGTCATGCAGAAGAGACGGCTTACGGTAAGCCCGGCGACCCCAGGAAACCATCCCGACCGATTGTCATGACGATGCGGGAGGATGACGGCAAAATGCTGTTCTCGCCGAACCGCATCGAAGTGCGCCGTGGCGAGCAGATCAAGTTCATGCTCCGCAACAATGGCGCCATCGACCACGAAATTGTCCTGGCGACACTCGCCGAAAACCTCAAGCACATGGAAGAAATGCAGAAGAACCCCGACATGGAGCACGACGATCCCAATGCGAAGCGATTGAAGCCGAAGACTCGTGGTGAGATCGTGTGGCTCTTCACCAAGGCGGGGGAATTTGACTTTTCGTGCCTTATTCCTGGCCACCGTGAATCCGGCATGCATGGCGTCGTCGTCGTGAAGTGACACAAATATTATCAACAGGAACCCAGAATATGCGCCAGCTCATGATTCTACTGGCGGTCCTGACGATCATTGGACTGCAAGCTCTCCAACCGTCCCTCGCCCAGACGGTTCCAACCAGCGGTGATGTCACCAAGGTCGACCAGGCAGCCGGCAAGATCACATTGCGACATGAACCCATCAAGAATCTTGATATGGATTCGATGACGATGGTTTTCCGCGTCGCAGACCCCGCTTGGCTCAAGTCCCTTAAGCCCGGCGATCGGGTTAAATTCGAGGCAGAGCGGGTAAACGGTCAGATCACCGTTACGAGTATCAGCAAGCTGAAATAGGAGCGTATGGTTGGTGGGCGGCGAGAGTGAGGCAGCGTCTTCATTCCACCGCACCAGACTCGTGTCAAACATCGGGTGATGATAGCTGTCTGGATGACGACCGAGCGTGGTCGGATGACGGCTTAGAGAGTGCCGCGGAGACGATGAACACCGACCAACTAGCCGCCGAAGCGCATATCCTCGTCGTGGAAGACGACGCTGAGATGCGCGTGTTGATGGTCAGGGTCCTGCGACAAAACGGCTATCGCGTAACCGGCGTGCGCGATGGGCGCGAGATGTGGGAGACCCTCAATCACGCTGCCGTGGATTTGATCCTGCTGGATGTCATGTTACCTGGCACGTCTGGTCTTGATCTGACACGTGCTTTGCGGGGTAAGACCCAGGTCCCGATCATCATGGTCACCGCACGCGGTGACGAGGCCGACCGAGTGTTAGGACTCGAGTTGGGCGCCGACGACTACATTGCCAAGCCTTTTAGCCGCCCTGAACTATTGGCGCGTATCCGAGCCGTACTGCGGCGCAGTCAGATTTCGGGCGACACGCGTGCTGGCGGCGCGCTCGGCGACCATATCCTGTTCGCCGGCTGGAGGCTCGATACACGCCGACGGGAGCTCATCGCCCCCGACGGCAGCGCCATCGATATTTCCGGAGGAGAATATGATATTCTGCTGGCCTTCTGTGAACACCCTCAGCGTGTTCTCTCGCGAAATCAACTGCTTGACCTAGCACGCGGGCGAATGTCCGACAGCGAAGATCGGGCGGTCGATGTCATGGTCAGTCGGCTGCGTCGCAAACTCGAACCTAGCGAAGACAGTCCCTCCATCGTCAAGACAGTGCGGGGTGTGGGCTACCTGTTCCAGCCAACGGTGACACGCTCTTGATGTGGCGTGTGCTTGGCAGGATCGCGCCCGATACGCTGGGCGCCCGTATCATTTTGGTATTGCTCGCCGGCCTGCTGGCGTTTCACCTAGGTAGCCTGTGGCTTCATCAAGTCGACATTGAGGCGCTGCTGGGCACCGCCCGTGAACATCAGTTGGCCGAAAGGTTATTGGCGACGAAGCGCGTGCTTGAGGTTTTGGAGCCGGCCGCTCGTGATCGCACCACCCACGACCTGGCTTCTGCCAGCCTGGATTTACACTGGACCGCAGTACCCACGGTGCGCCTGACTGACGAGCACAGTCCGCGCATTGTTGCTGTACGCAACAGGCTGCGTGAGTTGGCACCCCAGTTCGAGGATGTAGACATCCGCCTTGGACACTCAGACGATACCACCTTAGCAGAGTCACCTCATCTCCTGGTGGGGGCAATCCGGTTGTCCGACGGGACGTGGCTTAATTTTTCCGCGGCATTGTTCCGGCCAACGACGCCGGAGCGCACAAACTTACTCTCAACTACCGCAATGGCTATAGGGATACTCTTACTGGGTTTAGTCGTTGTACGATTGATAGCGCGCCCTTTGCGAGAACTCGCGGCGGCCGCTGATCGTGTTGGCGGATCTGGCTCCACGGTTTTGGTCCCGGAGAAGGGGCCTCGTGAGGTCGTCCACGCTGCGCAAGCCTTCAATCGCATGCAAGCGCGTATCGATCGCATGATTGCCGATCGTACCCAAGCGCTCGCGGCCGTCAGCCATGACCTCCGAACACCAATCGCGCGGCTTCGGTTGCGTGCCAGTTTCCTTGATGACGCCGAATTGCAAAGGCAATTCGATGCCGATCTGGCCGAAATGGACGCGATGGTCGGCACCACCCTCGCGTACCTACGCGGCGATTTGGAACAGGAGGCGCGACGCCCGACCGATCTGGCAGCGATTCTGGAGACGCTATGCGATGATGCAACTGACGCGGGAAAGGACGTGCTGTACGAAGGTCCTGCGCAAGCCCGGCTGACCGGTCGCCCACTGGCTCTGAAACGCGGGTTGTCAAATCTGATCGACAATGCAGTGCACCATGGAGAAGCCGCGAGGGTTCGCCTATGTATCGAGGAAGCAGCATTTGTGGTTCATGTCGAGGATTTAGGTCCCGGAATTCCAGAGGACCAGATGGACTGCGTTTTTGAACCGTTTCGTCGTCTTGATTATGCTCGGGGACGTGGTGGCTCCGGACTTGGCTTAACGATTGCCCGCCAAGCTGTAGAAGCACACGGCGGTGCCATTACTCTTTCCAACCGCCCAGAGGGCGGCTTGCGCGCGACTGTTGTGCTGCCCAGGCATACGTAGGAATTGAGCATCTTCCAGCGGGGCCGGCTGGCTTGGCCTGTGGGACCCTCGATACCAGACGCATTGCACCAGCGGTGACCAGTCGCAACATGCACTCGCGGTAGCGCGGCGACGAAATTACGCAGATTCTGTCACGCAATGCCACTCCAACAGTGAACCACGACGCTGGCGGGGGCTACATGCGTTGGATATTCGTTCCGATATCGCGTGCAAAAAAACTCTCGACACCCTGCCTCGTCAAATAGCCAGATAGGAGAGGTTTCGGGCTGTTGCGCGACAGCTTCCGGGAGAACCCAAAGGCATGCGCGAGCTTGCCTACAACCTCTAGCCCATCGTATTCATAGCTGTGCGAGGTTCTACCTAAAAGCCACGACGATCAGTGGTAGAGCCTCTTCAGCTTAACTATCCCGGTGTTCGGTTGGGCCGCCGCCATGAAGTACCACGACAACTGCCGACCAACCGACCGGGGTAGCTGCGTGGGTTCCGGTTCCCAGGGCGGATCTGGGGCCCAAGATGCCATTGCACCGCGATCGCTACCGGCGGCCGAACGGATGCGAAGTGTGGGAACCGCTCGGGGGATTCCTAATCATATGCCGATATTTCAATATTGTATAGTGATTTTCTGGCGTGGGGTGCGGATTCCGACGAAGGCGGCCACCGATTCCAATTTGATCGCGGCCACCATTCCAATCTGATGGCGGCCAGGCTGGCATCGTCTCGCGGGCCGATTTTGATCATGTCATGATGGTCATAGCCGGGTCAAGCGGCAGCGCCTTGTTTCAGCTGCCCATCGCCCGAAAATTCTCCGTTTCATTGCATCTTAATCCCGCCCGTAACCCCTACCGTATCCTCAAAATTGACTTGTGGTGCTTCGCGCGATTCTCTGACCCGGACGAACGAGGAGGGTCATTATGTCGGAGCAATGCGGTGCGCTTGGCTATTTCGGGGATGCGCGGCGGGCGGATACCGGCACGTTTTTGCTGGATCGCGCCACGGCGACCGGGTCTCTGGTGA
>CAMBXJ010000045.1 GCA_945871455.1 Asaia bogorensis | reverse complement strand
CGCAATGACAGAGGCCACCCATATGCGAGTGGTTAGGGCGGTTGGCATGAACCCCCAACCCGCCCCTTTGGCGTTGCAGCGGGTCGGCGGATCAAGTGCGGCAATGACGGTTTGGATGGTACTCGGTCGTTGTTGTGGCCGGTTGGTTTAACCTGCACATCTGCCCAGAACGTGGCCAATGGCCCAGGATCATGGCATATATGAACGACAGGTTAACCGCACGGAAAAGCAACGATACCCCCCGTTTCCGGCGCCTGATCGTAACGAATACCCCGGTTATCCGCATGGTTCCGAAACGACGTCCGGCGCTGCCGAAGTTAAAGTAATCTCTCAAGAACGCCGAAAATTCCGAGCCGGTTCAACGTGGAGCGCGCCTGTCCTGACCCGAGGTCTCAGGTGTCGCCACAATCGCCAAACCGCGCTTTTCGCCAAGATTCATAAATTCGGGTGCCGTCGTTAACCCATGCCTGAAATCCGGGCAAAACGCCGCAAAACCCCCCATTCGGACGGTTTTTTCGGTCCTCTACCCACCCAAACCCACATTTCGCTTGCCATTCCCCGCACCGCCGCACTAGAACAAAAAGCAAACATTAGAGCGATCCCGATGCCAGAAAATCCCCGCCCGGGCCGTCCCGCGCCTGTTGCCAGCACGCCATCGGCTGATTTTACCCCGAAAATCGAACGCGGACATTCGTTTTCCCGCCCCGACCATCGCTGATCGGACCATGATGGCGATCTGATCGAACCTCGACCGCGCGCGCATGTGCCCTGAACCGACCCATCTCCGGTGTCAGGCTATCGACAAATTGGGCAGCGGCTTTGGGCGCCCATCCGGTTCGAACGGGTCATTGATCCTGACCGCACCAGGCCCTTGGCCGAACCAGGACGGTGTCCGACCGGAAAGCCTCGCGCGAGGGTTTCTCGCCTTGCACGTGGTTGAGTCCATCACTGCTGCCCGGTCGGCAGTCCTCCACGATGGGGTGGGGTTTGCACCGGCGCGGTCGGAAGGATCGCACGCCATGGGCAGACAGGGACCGGTGGCCGCTCTGGCCGCGGATATCCGGCCGCCCTGTATCGCCCCGGGCCGCTCCAACGCTTTCGCGTCAAGCGCCTGGGGTGACAGCGCCATGCGGGACGGAGACGCCCAGGAATGAGCGTCCCGCCGAATTTCAGGCCGTCCGTTCGGCTTGCGCTATCCGACCTTACGGAATTTGTGCAGCGAGCGCAGATTGTCGGGCATGGGTTTGTTTTTGAACAGTTGCGGCCACTGGGTCCAGGACACCTCGCCCACATAGATGTCGCCTCGAGAATCCACGCACAGGCCATGGGGGGCCATGAATTCGGTCGGACCCAGACCGGGGCCGAAACCGCCAAGCCGAGCGATTCGCTTGCCGGTGTGGTCTAGGATGGAGACACGCGGTCCCATGTTGGGCATGTCACGATTGACCGGCTGGACGGTGCCGAGCTCCCCGATATAGCAGACCGGGCATTTGCCGGGCGGCATATACAGGCCGCAGGGGCGGTGCAGGTTGTTCCACTGCGCCTCATACTTGCCGTTGCCGTCGAATACCTGAACCCGATGGTTCTCCCGGTCGGCGACATAGACCCAGCCATCGGCGTCGCAGGTGATGTTGTGGGCGATGTTGAACTCCCCCGGATCGGTGCCGGGCCCGCCCCAGGACAGCAGTAGTTTGCCGTTCGGCGCGTATTTGTGGACCCGGGAATTGCCGTAGCCGTCAGAGACATAGATGTCTCCCTGTGGCGACATCGCGGTATGGGTGCAGCGGTGGAAGGGTTCCCCGCTCATGTAGGGCGCGGGCTTGCCGGACACGCCGAGGGTCAGCAGGACCTTGCCGTCCAGGGTGCATTGGCGAACCGTGTGGTCGCCATCGTCGGTCAGCCAGATGGTGTCGTCGGGCGCCATGAATACGCCATGCGCGCGCGGATACAGGCCCTCGCCCCAGGACCGGAGGAAGTTGCCGTCGCGATCGAACACGATCATCGGGTGTTCGCCGCGATTGAAGACATACAGGTTGTCGTGGCGGTCGACGCCGACGCCGCCGATTTCCTTGAAGGTCCAGCCTGGCGGCAGTTTTGCCCAGTCCAGGACGGGTTCGTAGGTGTATTCGCCGCTTCCTACCGTGGCCATGGTCGGTTCCCCTGTTTGCGTCAGAGCGCGGCCATCCCGGCCGGACACGGCGAACACGCTCTCCGCCTTGTTCGAGAGCACGATTCCCGGTCCGCGACGTGTCCGTTCAGTCCGATCATGCCCTGGATGAAGCTTAGGCTCGAATGCGCCAAGGGGGCCAGGGGGTGGAGGCCAGGCGGGGTGAAACAAGGCGGGGCCAAAGAGTACGGTCAGTTTGACCCCGACCGCGTTCGTCTCGGCCCAGGCGACGGCCAGGGTTCCGGGACCGCGCATGTTGGTGTAAATGCCGCCGGACCGTGGTAACGCAGATTGCACCGTCCCAGGTCGGACCGCCGAAATCCGACCGGGTTTCGTCGGCATCGTGGGGGGAGGGGGCCGCGTGGGTCGTAACCTGGGCGACCGTCCGGAAGGCCGGGCCCCGCTCGCGCCGCCCCCGACCGGGTCCGGCGCCGCCAAACCTGGCAAAAACGGCCTGTGCTGGATTACAACGCGCCGCCTTGCCAATGTGTCAAACGTCAACGGCCTGATCGGCCCGGACAGGATCGCCGAGATTAGCATGACCGCCCCTTTCGCCGCCGCCGCCCTGGAACCGGACTCGACCGCCCCTCTGATCCTGGCCCTGCCCAAGGGCCGGATCCTGTCGGAATGCGGCCCCCTGCTGGCGCGCGCCGGAATCGTCCCGGCCCCCGACTATGCCGATGAGGACAGCCGCCGCCTGCGGTTCCCAACCGAGGACCCCACCCTTGACGTCGTGCGGGTGCGTCCGTTCGACGTCGCCACCTTCGTTGCCTTCGGGGCCGCGCATATCGGCATCTGTGGCGCCGATGTGCTGATGGAATTCGATTATCCGGAGGTCTACGCACCGCTCGACCTTGGCATCGGCCGGTGTCGTATCGCGGTCGCCGAACCGGCGGCCACGGCGGGCAGTGACGACCCGTCCCGCTGGTCGCGGGTGCGGGTCGCGACGAAATACCCCAATGTCGCCCGCCGACATTATGCCAATCGCGGCGTGCATGCCGATGTGGTGCATCTGAACGGCGCCATGGAACTCGCCCCCGGCCTGGGCCTGTCGCGGCTGATCGTCGATCTGGTGCAGACCGGCTCCACCTTGCGCGCGAACGGGCTGGTCGAAACCGAGACCATCGCGCACGTCACCAGCCGTCTGATCGTCAACCGCTCGGCCTTGAAAACCCAACCGGAGGTCGTCGGCGCCTGGATCGCCAGGTTCCGCGCGGCGCTGGAACCGTCCCAAGGGCATCGCCAGGGGCGAAACGGGGGCCGGCCCGAAGGCAACGCATGATCCGCCTTTCCACCACCGACGCTGATTTTGAGGCCCGGTTCCAGGCGCTGCTGTCCCAGGCGCGGGAAACCACCGAAACCGTCGACCGCGCGGTGGCCGCGATCATCGCCGATCTGCGCGATCGTGGCGATGCGGCACTGCTGGACTATACCGCGCGCTTCGACCGGTTGCGCCTGACCGCCGCGACCCTGGCGGTGACCCCGGCGGAAATAGAGGCCGCGGTCGCCGCCGTCTCGCCCGAATTGATCGATGCCGTCGATCTGGCCGCGCACCGCATCGAGACGTTCCATCGCGCGCAACTCCCCGCCGATCTGCGCATGACCGATGTCGACGGGTTGACCCTCGGCATGCGTTGGAACGCGCTGGACGCGGTCGGCATCTACGTGCCCGGCGGCAAGGCCGCGTACCCATCCACCGTGCTGATGAACGCCATTCCGGCACGCGCCGCCGGTGTCGGCCGCATCGCCATGTGCGTCCCCTGTCCCGACGGCATCCTCAATCCGCTGGTGCTTGCCGCCGCCAGACGCGCCGGGGTGACCGAGATCTATCGCGTGGGCGGGGCGCAGGCGGTTGCCGCCCTGGCCTACGGCACCGCGACCATCGCCCCGGTCGACCGGATCGTCGGCCCCGGCAACGTCTATGTCGCGGAAGCCAAGCGTCAGGTGTTCGGCCATGTTGGCATCGATGCCATCGCCGGCCCGTCCGAGGTCGTGGTGCTGGCCGATGCCACCAACGATCCGCGGTTGGTGGCGGTCGATCTGCTCGCCCAGGCCGAACATGACGAATCCGCGCAATCGATCCTGATCACCGACAGTGCCGCCTTCGCCGACGCCGTGGCCGCCGCGGTGGCCGCCGAACTTCCCACCTTGCCGCGTGTCGCCATCGCGGGCGCGAGCTGGGACGGGCACGGCGCCATCATCCTGGTGCGTGACTGGGACCAGGCGGTCGATCTGGTCAACCGCCTGGCGCCCGAGCATCTGCAACTGATGCTCCCCGACCCCGAGCCGGTGTTCGCGCGGGTC
Source organism: Asaia bogorensis (assembly GCA_945871455.1). Classification (GTDB taxonomy): domain Bacteria; phylum Pseudomonadota; class Alphaproteobacteria; order Acetobacterales; family Acetobacteraceae; genus Rhodopila. The sequence goes on along the minus strand of CAMBXJ010000045.1, from coordinate 10,469 downwards.
CGCCATGCCGGCGCGGTGTTCCTGGGCGCCTTCTGCCCCGAAGCCGTGGGCGATTACATCGCCGGCCCCAACCATGTGTTGCCCACCGGGCGCACCGCGCGCTTCGCCTCCGGCCTGTCGGTGTTCGATTTCCTCAAGCGCACGACCTGGGTTTCGGGTAATCGATCGGGTCTGGATCGGATCGGCCCCGCCGCCGTGGCACTGGCCGAAGCCGAGGGGTTGCAGGCGCATGCTCGCAGCATCGCCCTGCGGTTGGGGCAACGCCAGGCACTGGCGGACCGGCCCGGAAAGGCGCAATGACGGCCCCGGCCGAGGGAGGCCACGCCATACCGCGCTTGACCTTGCCCCCCTCGGACATCATGTTCCGTCCCGAACGACGCCAACCGATCCAAGCGTTGACAGATCGCGTCGCATCCCCATCGTCATTGCCGGGTCAGGCCCGGCAATGACGATGGGGGCGGAACGCTATCGGTCCATGGTTGGATCGGCTGGTAACGCACCCCATACCCAAGAGGCCTGATGTCCAAAGAAGACATGATTGAATTTAGCGGCACTGTGGTGGAGCTTCTGCCCAATGCCATGTTCCGCGTGAAGCTGGACAATGAGCACTCGATCCTTGCGCATACCAGCGGCAAGATGCGCAAGAACCGCATCCGCGTCCTGGCCGGCGACCGGGTCAACGTGGAAATGACGCCCTACGACCTCAGCAAGGGTCGCATCACCTTCCGGTTCAAATAGACGACCGAGACCCGGGTGAATCCATTCCCGCTGGTCCTGGCCTCGGCCAGCCCCCGGCGGCTGACCCTGCTGGAGCAGATTGGCGTGACGCCGGACCGCGTCATCGCTTCCGACGTCGATGAAACCCCGTTGCGCGATGAATTGCCGCGCCAATACGCGATCCGCATGGCCCGGGCGAAAAGCGACGCCACCGATGTGGACGGCGCCTTCGTGCTCGCCGCCGACACCGTCGTTGCCGCCGGACGCCGCATCCTGCCGAAAGCAGACTCCGAAGCCGAGGCCCGCCAGTGCCTGACCCTGTTGTCCGGCCGTCGCCATCGCGTGATGACGGCCGTGGCCGTGCGCGCCCCCGACGGACGCGGAGCCGAACGCCTGTCCGAAAGCATCGTCACCTTCGCGCGCCTGTCGGACGACGAGATCGACGCCTATCTCGCGACCGGGGAATGGAGCGGCAAGGCCGGCGGCTATGCGATCCAGGGCAAGGCGGCGTGCTTCATCCGCGCGCTGTCGGGCAGCCATTCCAACGTGGTGGGCCTGCCGCTGTTTGAAACCGCGCGCCTGCTGCGTGGGTTCGGCTGGTCGCTGCCGTGACGACCGAGATCCGGGCCTCGGCCAGCCCGGGCGAAATTCGTGTCGCGGTCCTGCATGACGGCATTCTGACCGACTATGCGATCTGGCGGCCTGGCGCCCCGGACGGGGTCGGCGATATCCATCGCGGCCACGTCATCGCCTCGGTCCGTGCGATGGCCGGTGCCTTCGTCGCGATCGACGGCGCCGAGGGCTTCCTGCCCGACAGCGACGGCGCCAAGGGTCTGAACGAGGGTGCCAGCGTCATCGTGCGAGTGACCAGGGCGGCCCAGGGAGGGAAGGGGCCTCGCCTGTCCGCCCGGATCAATGAGGCGCCGCCCGATCTGGGGGCATCTGGCGACGTCGCTCTGCTGCGCCGAGGGCCGGACCCGATCGCACGGTTCGTGGCGGCGTCGCCCGACGCGACGGTCTTCGTCGACACGCCGGCGCTCGCCGCTCGCCTGCGCGCCCTGCCGGTTCGGGTAAATGTGGCGGCGGACGCGTTCGACGATACGCTGGCCGGCGAGGTTGACGTGCTGTCCGACATGGTCGTGGAACTGCCAGGCGGCGCGCGCATCGCCATCTATCCGACGCCGGCCCTGGTTGCGATTGACATCGATAGCGGTGGGGCCGTTGCCGGCGGGCGCGATCGGCAGGGTCACCATCAGGCTCTGAACCATTCGGTTATCCCTGCCATCGCGCGCCAGATTCGGCTTCGCAATCTGTCCGGCGCGATTGTTGTCGATCTTGCGGGGATGCCGGTCCGCCGCCGCGTTGCGCTGGCTCCGGCGCTGACTTCCGCCCTCGCGGACGATCCCCTGCGGCCGCGCTTCATGGGCTTTACCGGCCTGGGTCTTGCGGAAATCTTGCGCACCAGGGTGCATCCGCCGTTGCATGAGGTTCTGAGCGGACCCCACGCGGCCGGGCTGGCGGCCTTGCGGGCCATCGCCGCGAATCTGGGGACGGACCCGCGGCGCATGCCGGCACTGCGGGCCGCGCCGTCTATTGTCTAGGCTTTGCATCGCGACACGGTGGCATTGGACGATATTGCCGCGCGGGTCGGGCAGGCGCTGGTATTGCGCGCGGATCCGGGCATGCGGGAGGGGGACTGGCTGATGGAATCCCGGGATGGTTAGCCGGCCGCGTGTGGCGCGATGCCCGATTTGCGGCCGAGCGGCGACGGCGGTGAACCGGCCGTTCTGTTCGGCGCGCTGCGCGGATATCGATCTGGGGCGGTGGCTGACCGAGCAGTATCGCATTCCCGGCCCGCCGGAGGAGGCAGAGGACGACGACCGTGAAGCGTAGGCGACACGCATACAGATGCGCGCTGCAAGTGGATGCGCCTCGCTTACCGTCCTTGCCGAGCTGGCCCCTGGCCGGCCTCACTGTGGCCGGGACGGTCGCGAGAACGGGCGGTGTGGCCGGGACGGTCGCGAGAACGGGCGGTGTGGCCGGCAAACCCGCCCCACGCCGCGCAGATCGAACCATTGCTCAGTCTGCCGCCCGCATGGCAATAGCGGTCGCTGCTTCCATCCCGGGCGACAAGACCCGCGACCGATGCGGTATCATCGGCGTCGTGTCCCCGGCGATCGGCCTTCGGTCGTAGTCCCGCCAAACCGGTGGGAAGACATCGAGGCGGTGCAATTCGTCCACTTCTTACCACAAGGTCCTGCCATGTCCGGCATGAACGATCTCCGCGCCACCCGCGCCGCCATGGAATTCGCGTTGGAGGCCCGCCAGCGGGAGCTTGGCCCCGACCATCCCGACCTGGCCACCGATCTGCGAGAGCTTGGCCGTATCGCCCATGAGCTGGGCGATTTCATCGATGCGCAGTCCCTGCTGGGGCGGGCGTTGGCATTGCACACCGAGTCATTGGGCGCCGAACATCCGGAAACCGCGACGGATATCAACCATATCGGGTTGATCCTGCACGACCTTGGCGACCTGGACGGCGCCCATATCGCGTTCGAGCGGGCGCTGGCGATCGACGAGAAGACCCAAGGCAGCGAGCATCCCAGCGTGGGTCGGGATGCCAATAACCTGGCCGGGGTCCTGCGCGACATGGGCGACGGATTCGCGGCACGAGAGGCGCTGGACTGGGCTCTGGCGATCTATATGAGCGCCTATGGTCCGGACCATCCCACGACGAAGTCGGTGGCGCGCAACCGGTCGATGTTGGGTTAGGCGACGCCTACGGATAATCGCTCCAGGTCCCGTTGGCCGCGCCGTATTCCTCTCTAGGCGACGGCCGCCGGACGCGCTATCGGGTGCCGCCCGCCATGGATCATCCCTCTCCGACCACCTCGACCGCGGCTGGACCGCTGCCGGCCTACCGTGCCTTGCTCGCATCTGGGGAACTTGCCCCGGATACGTCGCAGGAAGCCGCGACCGAGCGGTTGCAGGATATGTGGGGGCGTTTGCGGGGCTACACGCCGCAACCGCGGCAGGCCAATGGCGGGGGTCTGATCTCCCGTTTCCTGCGTCGCAAGCCGACCGAGCCGGACAAGCCCCGTGGCCTGTATCTGGTGGGTGAGGTTGGGCGCGGGAAGTCCATGCTGATGGACCTGTTCTTTGAAACCGCGACGGTTTCCCCCAAGCAGCGCATCCATTTCCACAAATTCATGCAGAACGCGCACGCGAAGGTACATGCCTGGAAGCGGGCCAATCCCGACGGTTCCGACCCGATACCGCCGCTCGCCGACCAGATCGCGGCGGAGTCGATCTTGCTGTGCTTCGACGAATTTCAGGTCAACGACATTGCCGACGCGATGATCCTGGGGCGGCTGTTCCAGGCGCTGTTCGAGCGTGGGGTGGTCGTCGTCGCGACATCCAACGTCGCGCCCGACAATCTGTTCAAGGGCCAGCCGGGACGCGACGCGTTCCTGCCGTTCATCGATCTGATCAAACAGAATATCGACGTCCTGATGATGGATGCCGGTCGGGACTTCCGGCGCGAGCGGATGCGCGGCCTGCGCACCTGGCACGTACCGGCCGATCGGCGGGCGGATGCCGCTCTGGATCAGGCGTTTGCGACGTTGACCGGCAATGCGACGCCGACACAGCTTATCCTGACCGTCATGGGGCGCAAGCTTGTGGTGCCGACGGCGGCCGAGGGCGTGGCGCGGTTCGATTTTCAGACTCTGTGCGGCACCGCGCTTGGCGCCGGCGACTACCTGGCCATTGCGACCCGGTTCCACACCGTGATCCTCGATGCCATTCCACGTCTGTCCCCCGACAATTACGATCTGGCTCGGCGGTTCATCGTGCTGATCGACACGCTGTACGACCAGAAGGTGAAGCTGGTGGCATCGGCCGATGCCCAACCGGACCAGCTCTATATGCGGGGCGAGAACGCCAGGATGTTCGAACGGACCGCATCCCGGTTGGACGAAATGCAAAGCGAGGACTGGTTGGAAACCACGGCGCGGGCGGATTGAGCAGACGCGTCCCGCGGGCCTGGAAGGGCCGCGGACAGCGGGATGTGGCAAAATTCGCCGGCCAGAGCAGTTTCACGCTGACCGAAGACGGCAACCCGCTGTAGCTCCTTGTTTGATCGTATGATTCACACGCTGTTACGTTCCGCTCCTCGTGACCATGCTCTAGACATACTCACAGATGCAGCGACCAAGTTTTTTTGTTTCTCGGTAACAGGGTGAAACCGAGAAGTCTTGCCGCACGCGCGGCCACGCTCTATGTCTAAGCTCTCATTCTCAGGGAGACGTCGCCATGCGCGTGTTGTTTGCAAGCGTCATTGCTGCCTCGTTGTTGGCCGTTGCGCCGGCCGCGCAGGCGGCTTCGACAATGGATACGATGATTGTAGGCGGCGTCATCGGCGGTTTGGCGGGGTCGGTGTACAATTCGGGCCTCACCGCGACAGCCGGCGTTGTCGGCACCGCGGTTTCGAACACAGTCAGCGCGGTCGTGGGCGTTGTCCCGGCGGTGTTCACGGGCGTCAGCACCGCGATCACGACAGCCAGCACACCGGTGCTGGCGGGTGTCGTCGTCGGTGGCGTTTCTGCCTACATGCTGCGCAGCTATTCGCGCTGATCCCTCGTCGGCTTACCATCGGTGGTGGAAAAGGGGCCGGAAACGGCCCCTTTTTCGTTGTCTCCGCCGTCAGTCCGGCACGGGATTCTCCGCGTGGCGGACCAGGCTGTCTCGGCTCCGCCCCCTCGGCTCCCCCCTGGCCTGCGCCGCGTGCTTACCGGCGTCGCGGATCAGACGACCGGCATGGCGGGCGCCAGACGCCCCCCCATTCGAACCGGCTCTACCCGGCGCGCGAGACCGGTCTGGTCGTCGGTTTCAAGGAACACGCCACAGATGGTGGCTTCGCCCTCGGCCGGGGCCAAACGCTCTCCCGGCATTTTCCGCCAGAATCGCAGCGCGGCCCCGTCCTTGGTCATACCGATGACGCTGTCGTAATCACCGCACATACCGGCGTCTGACTGGAACGCGGTGCCCCCTGGCAGGACCTGCGCATCGGCCGACGGGCAGTGCGTATGCGTGCCCACCACCATCGACACCTGGCCGTCGAACATATGGGCAAACGCCATTTTCTCGCTGGTCGCCTCGGCGTGGAAATCCACCAGGATGGCGTTGATGGACGCGCCGAGTCGGTGGCGGGCGAGGAGGTCGGCGGTGGCGCGGAAGGGGCAGTCGAGCGGGTCCATGAACAGCCGTCCCATCGCCTGGGCGATCAGCGCGCGCTGCCCGCCAGGCAGTTCCACGACGATGGAGCCGGCCCCGGGCGTGCCGGGCGGGTAGTTCAACGGGCGGATCAAACGCGGGTTTTCAGCGATGAAGGGGATGATTTCCTTCCGGTCCCAGGCATGATTGCCCAGGGTGATCACATCCGTGCCCGCCGCGAACAATGCCTTTGCCATATCGGGCGCCAGGCCGAAGCCATGGGAGGCGTTTTCCGCGTTTACCACCACAAGATCGATGCGCAGGCGCTGGCGCAAGCCGGGCAGGGCCGCCCCTACCGCCTCTCGCCCGGAACGTCCGACAAGGTCACCCAGAAACAGAATTCGCATGCCGTGTTGCCTTTGGGTTCCCTTTGGGATGCCCGTGGATGCTCCGGGGCCAGCCAAAGTCGAGCAAAATCTGAGCGGCCAGCAACGCTCGCCCTATGCGTCCGGCCGGACAATGCCGCGCTCGGTTGCCACGGCGTCGAGGCGCATGTCGTAGGCACCAATCGGAACGGCGTCCACAGTTTGCGCCGCATAGGAGCAGCCCAGGGCGAAATGTCCGCGCAGGCCCGAAAGGGTTCGGTCGTAATAGCCAGCGCCATAGCCGAGTCGGAAACCCCGCCGATCGAAGGCCAGCAGCGGCACCAGCAGGAAATTCGGCACGATTTCCTCTCCGACCGGACACATCGTGCCGAATCGCTCGGTGACCAGCGCATCGCCGGGCCGCCAGCGTCGGAATGTCAGCGGATTGCCGCGCTTGGGGGTGACCGGCAGCGCCAGCGCGTGGCCGCGTTCGTGCAGTGCGATCAGCAGTGGGCGGACGTCGATTTCATCGCCAATGGGCAGGAACCCCGACACCACGGCGCCGGGGGGCGGCGAGCATTCGCGCAGGACATGGGCCGCAAGAGCCGCACCGCATGCCGCCGGTTCGGGGCCCGCCTGGACAAACCTTGCCCGCGCCGCCAGCGCAACGTCGCGCATGGCTCGCTTCGCAAGGTCGAGATCGGTTGGAGAGTGCGGAGCCTCCATGGCCGTTGGCGTAACATCCTCCCAGAGCCTGCGTGTGCAGGTGGGTGCCAGATACCGAGACCAAGATCCCGGCAGCGCCAGCTCCCTAGGGAGATGCTTACTGGCCCTGGGGATGAATTGCCTGTCGCACCGGGAAGCCCCGCCACACCTACTTAGGTGGGTTCTAGGTCCGCGGCAATGTCTTCCGCGCGTTTGGCGATTTTATTCAGCTTTCGCCCGAGTCGCGGGTCGGGTTTTGGAGGATCGGCGTTGACCGACGGCTGTTCATCCAGGCGACGCTGCTTCTCGAACAGATCGTCGGCCATCAGCAGCGCGGCCATGACCAGCATCCGCGCTTCGCTGCTTTGGCCGGCCGCGGCCTTGATGCTGTCGATTCGCCGTTCAACCTCATTGCCCATCGACATCAGGTGCTCTTCTTCCCCGTCCTTGCATCCGACGGTGTAGGCATACCCGTTGATGCGAAGCGTCACTTGCGCCATTGCGCATCCCTTTCTCATTCCCCGGGCCAATTCCCGTGGCCCAATTCTCTCGATTCGACCGTGTCGGGGCTATTTCCCAAGCACGGTGCGCAGCCGGTCGATCAAATCATCCAGTCGTTCGGCGATTTCCGCCGTCGCCGGGGCTGGGTCCAGAGCCGCTTGCGCGTCCATGTCGTCCGATGGTGCCGCAGCCGAAGGCGAGGGTTCCAGGGCAGGGCGCGGTTGGGCCGCCAGGCGCGCAATCCGTTCCAGCGCGGCCTCCAGCCGATCGGCCGCCTTATCCGGGTCGTCGGTTTCGTTCGCCATGGCCGCCCCTGCTCGGTTCGCAACCTGATGCCGCTTGAACTGAACCCGGTCAACCGCTTGAACGTCAAGCATGCCACTTTATCCCGCCGTCATCGTGCATGGGCTCGCGGATGCGCGGATCGCGTTGGCGCCCGGTTTGCCGGTGACCTTGCTGTCGGCGCCGGGCGCCGGGCTGTATGCGGGATGCCTCTGGTGGCGGGACGTGGTGGCCCAGGCACGGGCCGAGTGCCCGACGGTGCCGATGGTCGATATTCTGGATTGTGGCGATGGGGCGGGGCAGGCCATGGCGGCGTTGCGGATCGGCGTCGGGCGGCTGGTGCTCTGGCGGTCCGCCCCAGGATGGGACGCGGTGGACCGGATCGCGCGCGGGCAGGGCGGCTTTGTCCTGCCCGAAGCGCCGGTCGCGCTGGAGCTGTCGACAACCGGGGCGACAACCGGGGCGACAACCGGGACCGCTCGGCGGTTGTCGGTTTGGTTGCAGGTGCGAAGCGCCATACGTGACAGCGGCCGCCGGCTGAGTTAGGAGGGTCGCATCAGGACAGGCATATCCAAGGAAAGGGACAGGCCCCATGCGCGTCAGCCAGAAAGTCAAACGGATCCTCGATTGGTATGAGGGCGACAATCCCGGCGTGAAGGCCAATCTGGCCCGCATCCTTTCAACCGGCAGACTCGCCGGCACCGGCAAGGTTGTCATCCTGCCGGTGGATCAGGGATTCGAGCACGGCCCGGCCCGCAGCTTCGCGCCGAATCCGGCGGCGTACGACCCGCACTACCATTACCAACTGGCGATCGAGGCCGGGCTGAACGCCTATGCCGCGCCGCTGGGGATGATCGCGCAGGGTGCCGACACCTATGCCGGACAGATCCCGACCATCCTTAAGTGCAACAACTCCAACAGCCTGGCGACCAACAAGGACCAGGCTGTGACCGCCGGCGTGAAGGACGCGCTGCGGTTGGGCTGTGCCGCGATCGGCTTCACGATCTATCCCGGCAGCGAATACGCGTTCGCGCAGATGGAAGAACTGCGGGAACTGACCCTGGAAGCCAAGGACGCCGGCCTCGCGGTCGTGGTCTGGAGCTACCCGCGCGGTCCGAACCTGGACAAGGCGGCCGAAACCGCGGTCGATATCTGCGCCTATGCCGCTCAGATGGCCGCGCTGATGGGCGCCAACATCATCAAGGTGAAGCCGCCGACCGCGGTTGTCAGCCTGGACGCGGCGAAAAAGAGCTACGAGAAGTTCGACGGCTCCACGCTCGCCAAGCGAGTCGCGCATGTCATGCAGTCCTCGTTCAACGGCAAGCGAATCGTCGTGTTCTCGGGCGGCGAGGCGAAGGACCTGGACGGCGTGTATGAGGAAGTGCGCGGTCTGCGCGATGGTGGCGCCAATGGCAGCATCATCGGACGCAACACCTTCCAGCGTCCGAAGGAACTGGCGTTGGAGATGTTGAACAAGATCATCGACATCTATCAAAACAAGGCCTGACGGACGTGCCTCCGATGGATCGTGGCGGCCCCGAAGGCTGCCGCGTCTATCTGATCACGCCGCCGAAGCTCGATCCAAAGCCGTTCGCCGATCTGTTGGCGGCGGCGTTGGACGCGGGCGACGTGGCGGCGGTGCAGTTGCGGCTGAAGGACGTGCCTGACGATGACTGGAAGCGCGCGATCGACGCGCTGCGGCCGGTGTCGCAGGCGCGCGGTGTCGCGTTCCTGCTGAACGACCGTGCCGATCTGGTGGTCGCCACCGGCTGCGACGGCGCGCATCTCGGGCAGGAGGACATGCCGGCCAAGGAGGCGCGACGCCTGATGGGGCCGGACCTGACCTTGGGCGTGACATGCAAAGGCAGTCGCGACCTGGCGATGACGGCTGGCGAGGACGGGGCGGATTATGTCGCGTTCGGTGCGTTCTACCCATCGACGACGAAAGAGGTGAAGAACCTGCTGGACCCCGAGATTTTGCGCTGGTGGGCGGATCTTATGGAACTGCCAAGCTGCGCGATCGGGGGAATCACGCCAGAGAATTGCGGCCCTCTGGTCCGGGCGGGGACGGATTTCCTGGCCGTGGTCGGGTGTGTGTGGAACCATCCGGATGGGCCCGGGGCCGGGGTGAAGGCGCTGAACGCGGCGATCGCGGGGGCGTAGGGGCGCCGAGGGCCGAGATGCCGTCCGGCAGTCACGCTATGGTCGGACGATGAGCCCGGGTGTTCGGCCTGTCCCGACCCGTACGATCGCCGCCTGACGAAACATCCGGGCTATCCGAACGACCAGCCGAACCGGCCCGAGAACCAGCACATGGTCCTCGCGCCATCGTCGCCAGCCACCCGCGGCCGGCAATATCACAAACCGCCGCAAGCGTTCCATCAACCGGCACTGTGCGCGCCGGTTCCATCCCATCGGCATCCGCCGCGACATCGGGTTCCAGGCCGTGATCAGCACTGCCTCCCGGACGTGATACCGGCGCAGCAGCGCGTCCATGGCCAACGACCGCCGGCCGATCCGCAATTCCACATCACCGACCGCATAGACCGTCCGTCGGTACGCCCCGACCAGACGCGGCGACACCGTCACCGCTCATCCCGCATATTCGCGAACTCCACATCGCGATGCACATGCACCGACATCAGGATGCCGAAGCCGACCATCACCGTGATCACGGCCGACCCG